>NZ_DASVSI010000008.1:0-43644 GCF_036388155.1 Hymenobacter sp.
CGCTTATTGGCGGGCTTTTTTTATGATTCAGCTTGGCGACGGCAATGTTGGAACCAGCCTTTATACGGTGCTTCAATATAGAAGCAAAAATTGATGATGTCAGGCAACCGCTGCTCAATCATCTTTGGTCCCTCATTAGTAGATGATGAAGACAGCAGCTTGTGCGTGCCCACTCAATGAGTATGCTCACCGCCGACTGATTAAAACAATACCAACCGACTCGTTTGGCGCGGTATGCACCACTATGCAATAAGTAACTCGACGGCTATTTGCCCCGGTCGCGGCGCAAGAAAACGGGCTGCTCCACTGGTGGAGCAGCCCGTTTTGCAACAAATCAAACGGCGTAAAGCTTACAGCGAATTCACGAAAGCGACCAGCGCGTCGCGGTCCGCTTGCGAGAGGTGCTCCACGTACTGCCGCGAAGCTTCGCCTTCACCGCCGTGCCACATGATGGCTTCCATCACGTTGCGGGCGCGGCCGTCGTGCAGATAATTGGTGTGGTTGCTGGTGGTGGCGCTTAGGCCCGTGCCCCACAGCGGGGGGGTGCGCCATTCGCTGCCGCTAGCCAAAAAGTCAGGGCGGCCATCGGCCAGGCCAGGGCCCATGTCGTGTAGCAGCAAGTCGGTGTAAGGGTGAATGGTCTGGCTAGCCAGGCCGTACGGGGCGTTGCTCACGGTTTTCAACACCGGCGTGTGGCAGGCGGCGCACTTGGCCGACACAAACAGCGCTTGGCCGGCCTTTATCTGCGGGCTGCTGCTGTTGCGGGCAGCCGGCACGCCCAGCGTGCCGGTGTAGAAGGCGGTGGCCAACAACCCTTGGGCGTCAATGTCGGTCCCCGTTGGCGCGTCTTTGCTTTCAAGCATGGCCTTGGCTGCGGATAAGCTCGACAGCCCCGAAGTCGTCATGGCGATGCCAGGGCCCTTTTTGTTGCGGCCACCGCCGGGTTCGTTCGACTCCAGCGGGAAGAACGGACTGGTAATGCCCAGGTCGCCGTTGTAGGCGGCCGCGGCTTGCTGCAGCAAGTTGGGCTGGTTGGCTTTCCAGCCGAAGCGGCCCAGCACCACCCGTTGCAAGGCCACGTCCCACACGCGGTTGGGGCGGCCCGAAATCCCGTCCCGGTTGTCGTCGGTCGGGTCGGCCAGCGCCACAATGTCCTTTTCTTCCACGGCTTCGAGCAAGCCCAGGCCCGCCACTTGCCCGCCAATGCGGGGCGAAATCATCACGTCGGAAGGCAGGCTCGCCGTGGGCGTGTAAGTGGGCGTGCGCAGGCTGTACGACTGCCCGTCGATGAAGGCCTTAAGTTGCTCCACGTAAGTGGTGCTCACGTTGCCTTCCGGGCCCACCACGCGAACCCCGTTGCCTACAATGAAGGGCTGAATCTGGTCGCCGATGCCCGGCACCGGGTTCGGACCCCCGTCTTGGTTGGTTCCGGGAATGCTGACACGGAACAAAAGCTGCGGCGTGGCCCTGAGTGGGCTTCGGCCCCCGTTGACGTGGCAGCCGCTGCACTTCTCGTTGTTCCAGAGGGGCGCCAGTTGTTCCAGTGTCCACACTTCTTCGAAGCGCGTGCGGCCCGTGGCGTGAAATTGGAGCTCCTCGGCGGAGAGCCTTGGCGAAGGTGTGCCAAAGGCCATGGCATCGAACACATTGATGGTGTTGTTGCCAGCAGCGGGCCCAGCAAAGTCGGCCTCCTCGTAGACGCCGGTTCGGTTGTCGTCGTCTCCCTTGCCGTCTTGGCCGACGCTTGCTGCCAGCGGCGCGGCGCTTTCCTGAGGACTTTCACAAGCGCCAATCGCGGCTGTGCATAAAATAGCCAGGACCCCCTGGCGAAGGGTAAATGAATTCGTCATAAAAACGAAAAGGGTAATGTTTTGAAATAGAAAAATGGACTGGAATGAGGCCAAGATACGAGGGTTTCTATTGTCAGTTTCTGGGAGTTACAACTTCCTATACCCCCTTCACCTCAAAAATTATAAATGCTATGTTATTATTTCTGGAAATGGGATTTCACGTAATCTTTTTCTCTGCTACCTCACAGTATTTTATTCATCAATAATGTGGAGCTAACAGGTGAAGCGGTTTGAATAAAATTTTTTACAAAAATTCAAAATTTGCTGACATGAACCCCTTTTTTCTTAGAAGGTAAATCATAGAAATAAATACCATAAATTGGTAATATGTAATAGAGTTATGTAAATAGTGATATGACGGCTTCTCAATGCTGCAGTCTTACCCCGGCTCTTGCAGTTGCTAGCGTCCCAGCATTTGCCACCGACTGGAAGCTGCCCTGCTGAGTTGCTACGTTCGTCCGCGTTGACGCGTGCGGAAAGTGGTAGTGCTGCTCACCCAACCGGGGCTTACAGCACTTTTTCCAGCACGGCCAAGGCCAAAGGCTGCCTGGGGATGCCGTAGCGCGGGTCGGTCGGGAACGGCTCGGTAGCGCCGGTTAGGCGGTAGCCCAGCCGCTCATAGAAAGCAATGAGTTCGGCCCGAACGGAAATAACCGTCATTTTGCTCACGGTGCAGCCGTGCTCAACGCCATATTGCTCCGCGGCCCGAATCAGGAATTTGCCCACGCCTTGCCCTTGGTGCGCGGGCGACACCGCCAACATGCCCAGGTACACTTGGCGGCCGGTGGGGTGGGCATAGAAACTGCCCAGCAATTCGTCGTTTTCGTCCAGGCATAGCAGCATGGCCGCTTCGGGCACGGCCAGCATCTCGCACAGGCCTTCTTCGTCAATGCGTTGCCCGTCGAGCAGATGCGCTTCGGTGGTCCAGCCCTGGCGAGAGGTGTCGCCGCGGTAGGCGCTGTTCACGAGCCGAGCTAGGCGCGGGGTGTCGTCAAGGGTAGCAAAGGCGAGGCGGAACGGCATGGGCATGGCGCGAAAATAGCCACTGGCCGGCCCCTTTGAAACAGCCGCTAACGCACCTCCGTCGCCGCCATCGTAGAGAACAGCAGGCCCCCTCCTGATGCCAACCATTAAGCCAGGCCCCCAATCAAAATGCCAATGGGCGTAGTCGCCTATCAGCATTTTGTCGTTTTTCCAGCTTCCAAAAGGAACCAGCCGGCAACCTTGTGGCTCGTACTTTATCTTCTGGGTGGTCCTGTTGCCGGTGCCTTTGAGCCTGTGCAACAGGGAATCCTACAGCGTTCGGCCACGCTGATGCAACCTCAAAACCCGCTCTAGCGCCGCAGGTATTCGCTCAGGTCTGACACCGAAGCAATGCCCAGCTGTCGCGCTTGTTGCTGCCGCATCAGCAGCGCGTAGGTATTGTTGAAACCCAGCGGCGCCAGCCACTCCAGCTGGTAGCGGCGCCGGAACTCCTGCCGCACGTAGTTGAGCACCGCCGCGGGCCGCCCGCCCAGCGAGTCGACCACGGCGGGCGTGGGCTGCAGCAGCACCAGCAGGCCCGTGCCGGTGTATTCCGGGTACAAATCGATGGCGCCATCCCGGAGCGCATCGAAGCAAATGGTAGTGCCGCCCAGGCCGGTTTTGGTTGCCACGGCCAGGTCGGTATTGCCCCGGATGAGAGCGGCATACATCTCCACCAGGATGTATTGCTCCGCAAAGATTTTGGAGCCCAGGCGCACCACCGGTGCACCCTCCACGGTAGGGCGAGGGGCGCGCCACAGGCCGCGGCGGCGCAGGAAGGATTCGGCAATGGCTTGCGGCGACTGGTGCAGGTAGTCGGCCCGGTAGTTCAGATTGGTCATCGCCGTATCCGAAATCTGCCCGTCTAGTTGGGCCAGCACGGCGGCCAGCTCGGGGTGCTCGCGCAGCAGGGCAGGGCGCACCACGGGCACGGCGTAGTAGGGCGGAAACACGCGGCGGTCGTCGTGCAGCACGCGCAGGTTGTAGGCGCGAATGCGTCCGTCCGTGGAGTAGCCGTCGATAAGGTCAACGTCGGCGTTGCGGGCGGCTTCGTACACCAGGGCGGGGGCCAGCACCACGCTGGGCAGGTGCGTCAGCCCGTAGGTTTTGGTGAGGCTGGGCAAGCCGTCGGCGCGGCCTACAAACTCGGGGCTGAAGCCGGCCAACATCTTGCCGCGAGCGCGTGGCAGTAGGTAGAGCGCGCCCAGCAGTGGCAGCAGCACCAGCAAGGTTTTTCCCACTTGGGCCAGGCGGCGGGCGCTCAGCTTCTGCACCCGGCCCAGCACCGCATCGAAGGCCAGCGCGAGCCCGGCGGCTGGCAGGGCCCCTGCTAAAATCATGGCCGGATTATTTAGCGCGATGCCACCGAAAATGAACTCGCCCAGTCCGCCAGCTGCCACGTAAGCCGCCAGCGTGGCCACCCCTACGTTGATGACCGTGGCCGTGCGAATGCCCGCCATCAGCACGGGCAGCGCCAGCGGCAATTCCACCTGGCGCAGCACTTGCGCATCGGTCAGGCCCAGGCCGCGGGCGGCTTCCACCACGGCCGGCGGCACGCCCTGAATGCCCGCCAGCGTGTTGCGAATAATGGGCAGCAGCGAGTACAAGAACAGCGCGAAAATGGCCGGCTTCGGCCCAATGCCCATCAGCGGAATCAGGAAGCCGAGCAGGGCAATGCTGGGCACTGTTTGGAGCACGCCCGCCAGGCCCAGCACCGCCGGTGCCCAGCGCGGTCTGCGCGACAGCCACAGCCCGGCGGGCACGCCCAGCAACACCCCCAGCAGCAGCGAAGCGGCCGTGAGCCCGATGTGCTGCAAGGTTTGCTCGCCCAACTTGCCGGCCTGCTCGCCCCAGAAAGTGAACAGGGCGCTCAGCGTTTCCATGCGTCCTCCTCGCGTTGCAGGGCCTGGCCAAAAGCAGCCATGAGGTCAGCCACGGTGAAGCGCCCGCCGTTGGGCGGGGGCCCCGCGCCGGTCAGGGCTTCCAAGGCGTCGTGCACGGTGGTAGCACCGGTTAAATCGGGGGTCGGACCCCCGATTTCGGTCCTCTCTTGCTCGAAATTGGGGGTCCGACCCCCAAATTTGGTCTTGTTTTGCTCGAAATCGGGGGTCGGGCGCTCGATTTCGACCTTGTTTTGCTCAAAATCGGGGGTCCGACCCTCGAAATCGGCCTTCGTTGGCCCGAAATCGGTCCTCCGCGGCTCAATTTCGGCCTGTGCTGGTTCGATTTCGGGGCGCGGAGGACCGATTTCGTTCTGTTGACTCCCAAAAGGAGGCTTCGGAGGACCGATTTCGAGGCCGGCGGCTTCGAAATTGGGGAAAACGTCGCCCAGCGTAAGGGTGCGCAGCTGCAACGCCAGCCGCTCCGCCACGAAAAAGCGGCGCACGAAGTCATTGGCGGGCCGGAACAGCAGCTCGCGCGGCGTGCCCAGCTGCTGCACCTGGCCGGCGTCGAGCAGCAGGATGCGGTCGGCCAGCTCGAAGGCTTCGGTCACGTCGTGCGTCACCAGCACCACCGTTTTGCTGCGCAGCTCCTCCAGCTCCCGAAACTCGCGCCGGATGCTGGCCCGGGTCAGCGGGTCGAGGGCGCCGAACGGTTCGTCGAGCAGCACAATGGGCGGGTCGGCGGCCAGGGCGCGGGCCAGGCCCACGCGCTGCTGCTGCCCGCCCGAGAGCTGGTGCGGCAGCTGCCCGGCGTAGCGGTCGGGCGGCAGGTGCAGCCGCGTGAGCAGGGCCGTGGTACGCTCCGCAATGGCGGCCGGCGCGTGGCCCAGCAGCCGCGGCACCACGGCCACGTTTTCGGCCACGGTGTAGTGCGGCAGCAGCCCCACCTGCTGAATAACGTAGCCCATGCCGCGCCGCAGCTCCTCGGGGCGCTGCGATTGCACGTCGCGCCCGTTGATTTCCACCGTGCCGCCGTCGGGCTCAATCAGCCGGTTGAGCATCTTGAGCAAGGTGGTTTTGCCGCAGCCGCTGGGGCCCAGCAGCACAAGGGTTTCACCGCTGGCCAGCTCAAACGACACGTCTTGCACCACGGCGTGGCCACCAAAGCCCTTGCTGAGGTGGGTGGCGCGAATGACGGGTGCG
The DNA here is from genome assembly GCF_036388155.1 of Hymenobacter sp. Classification (NCBI taxonomy): domain Bacteria; kingdom Pseudomonadati; phylum Bacteroidota; class Cytophagia; order Cytophagales; family Hymenobacteraceae; genus Hymenobacter; species Hymenobacter sp. The sequence continues at coordinate 5,960 of NZ_DASVSI010000008.1, forward strand.
GGAGCGTCGGGCATGGCGAGGCAAGGTAAACCCAACCGATGCGTCGGTGTTCGTCGGCCCACAAAAAGGCCCAACGCGGGCGGCGGTGGGCTCATTAGATGTTGGCAGGAAGTTTACCAGAGGCGAATGTCGGTGATGCCGGCCGGGATGGGCGGCAAGTCGCTAAAGCCCAACACGCACCAGTTGTCTTGCACGCCGAAGGCGCCGCCTTGCAGCACGTAGCTCACCCAGCGGGTGATGGACCGGCCGGTGTACTGCTCGCCTTCGGGCTCGAACTCGCGGAGGATGAGCTGGTCGCCCACCTGGAAGTTGCGGTCGTTTTCGCGGACGTCGAAGGGCTTGTTGCCGGCTTTCACGGCGGCAAAGCAGGAGGGCCAGGTTTTCAGTTCGTGGGTCTGCCGTTGGGCCGACGGCGGTATCTGGAACTGAGGAACAAACTGCTCGGAAAAAATTATATTGCTAGTCATGGTAAGGGTCGGTTAGGGAAGGAGCGCGGGCCAAGGCGAGGGAGCAGGGAAATAAGCTGCGCCGTTTTCGCGGGCTAGGGGCTCAGTTTGATGCACAAACTATTTTCTCAAGGTAGGAAAAAAGCGAGTGATGATTTGGTCCAAGATTCTTTAACGCGAAGCAAATCAGACTAGTTCACCCCAAAAACAAGACCGAAATTCAACGTAGCTCAACGTTTTCAAGCCTGAAAAACAGCCTGCCACAAACGATTTTCCAAGCTGCTGATAGGCTTTCGGCCCCCGCCTAGCGTTGCGTTAACTGGTCCCAAAAACCGCTCGCCCTACTCTGCGAAAAAGATAAATTAATTCAGCCCCACTTTCCCCTTCATCGACTCAAACAGCTTGACGGAGTCGAACCCCACGCCGTTTTTGAACACAATCTCCATCTGCCGCACCTGCTGGATGTCCTTCTCGGGGTCGCCATTAATGAGCACCAGGTCGCCCTGCTTCCCAGCCTCGATGGTCCCGATTTCCTTCTCGCGGCCTAAGTAGGTGGCCCCGTTCAGCGTGCTGACTTTGATGGCCTGCACCGGCGTGAAGCCGGCCTCGACCAGCAGCTCAATCTGGCGGCGGTTGGAGTAGCCGGCAATGGTGCGGCCCGCGCCGGTAGGGTCGGTGCCGGCCACAAGCAGGCCGCCCGCGTCGTAGAACTGCTTTTCCCAGGCCATGTTCTTTTTGAACAGGCGCACGCTGGCGGTGTCGCGTTGCTGGTTCTGCTTCCAGGTGGCGGTTTCGCGTTCTTGCATTTGCGGAATGAGGGCCTCCAGCCCGCCGCCCAGCACCACCTCGCGACCGGTATAGGGCTCAAACACCGTGAGGGTGGAGGTGAGGGCCACCTTCTTGCCCACCAAAAACTTGATGAGACTGGTCATTTCGGGGCTGTTCACGGGCAGGCGCAGCAGGCTTTGGCGCACATTGTTGTCGCACACGTCGGGCGCTTTGTTGGGCACGAAGTCCGAGCTGGCCATGAAGCCGTGCTCCAGGTTGTCGATGCCGATTTCGGCGGCCTCGCGGTAAGTGAGGGCGCAGAGGTGACCCGTTATTTTGAGGTTGCGGGCATGGGCCTCGCGCACCACGGCGGCCAGGTCGGCACGGGTGGCGTGCATGTACATCTTGAAGGACGTGCAGCCTCGGTCGGCCCAGTACTTGGTGGTGGCGGCGGCATCCTCGGGGCCTTTCACGGTGTTCAGGGCCGGGATGTCCATACTGGGTTCTTCGATGTATGGTGCCGTCACGTCCATGTCGGGCCCGATGAGCTTGCCCTCGCCAATCATGCGCTTAATGGCCAAATCGGTTTGCGGCTCGATGCTGCCGGCCGTGCGAATGGTGGTGGCGCCCCCAGCCAGGTAGAGGCGCGGGAAGGAGTAAGGCATCTGCGCAATGTTGAAGTAGCCGCCCACCGGCATGGTGTAATACAGGTGCTCGTGCAGCATTACCAGGCCCGGAATCAGCGTTTTGCCCGCGCAGTTGATGACTTGCGCCCCGGCTGGCACCTTCACCTTCTTTATGGCGCCCACCTGGGTGATGCGGCCATTTTGCAGCAGTACCGTTTGGTGCAGCAGGGCCGGCCGCCCAGTGCCGTCTATCACCTTGGCGTCGGTGAGGGCCACCACGGGCGCGCTCACTTTGATAAACTCCTGCACCTGTGGGGTAAACTGCTGGGCGTAAGCAGCGGCAGTAACGCTTCCTAGCAAACACGTGGTGAGCGTCAGACGGCGGGCAAAATTTTTCATAGGCGGGGATGGATGGCTAGCTGTAAGCGAACAGGCAAAGGGCTGCAAATGAACTCTCGCGGCAGCGACAAACCTTTACAGCTATATGTTTTTACTAAAAATAATTGCCCTGCCTTTAAATATTATCAACGGGAAGCTCACTTTGTTGCCAGGTCTCTAACGTCAGGCTTCTCGCTTACTTTGGGGCCTCGTTCCATTCTCTGGCCTCAATTCCGCCTACCCAATGCTCCAAAAGTACCTGCTGTCGTTGCTGTTGCTCCTGTTGTTGCGTCTGCCGCTGGCAGCGCAGATGTATTCTACCACCGACCCATTTGCCCACACCTTCAGCATTGTGGCGCGCGACCCAGCAACCGGCGAGATGGCCGTGGCCGTGCAAAGCCACTGGTTTTCGGTGGGCACGTCGGTGAGTTGGGGCGAGGCGGGCGTGGGCGTGGTGGCCACGCAGTCGTTCACCAACAAATCCTTTGGCTTGCGCGGGTTGGCATTGCTGAAAAGCGGCAAAACCGCCCAGCAGGCGCTGGATGAATTATTGTCCAACGACGAAGGCCGCGACGTGCGCCAAGTCGCCATTCTCGATAACCAGGGCCGCGTGGCCACGCACACCGGCAAAAAGTGCGTCGAAATGGCCGGGCACCAGCAGGGCAACCAGTTTTCGGTGCAAGCCAACATGATGCTCAACGCTACCGTGTGGCCCGCCATGGCCAAAGCCTACGAGCAAAACGCCAAACTGCCCCTGGCCGAGCGCGTGCTGGCGGCCCTCGACGCGGCCGAAGCCGTGGGTGGCGACATCCGCGGCCGGCAGTCGGCAGCCCTACTCGTGGTGCGCGGCACCACCACCGAAGGCCCCTGGGCCGACCGGCTGGTGGACCTGCGCGTGGATGACCACGCCGCCCCGCTGCCCGAACTGCGCCGCTTGCTCAGCCTGCATCGCGCCTACGAACACATGAACGCCGGCGACCTCGCCGTGGAGAAAAACGACATGCCCACCGCCATTCGCGAGTATGAGGCCGCCGAAAAGATGTTCCCCAAAAACCTGGAGATGAAGTACTGGCACGCCATCACGCTGGCCAACAAGCAGCAGGTGCCCGCCGCCCTAGCCCTGCTCCGTCCCATTTTCAAGCAGGAGCCCAACTGGCGCACCCTCACCCAGCGCCTGCCCAAAGTGGGCCTGCTGACGGTAACGGACGCGGAGCTAAAGCAGATTTTGGCACTGTAATAGCCAGCTGCCGGTGTCATGTCGAGCGCAGCCGAGACATCTCGCGTGTGGTAGTGAATTAATCGTAAGGACGAAGCGAGCGAGATGTCTCGGCTGCGCTCGACATGACGTTCTTTGGGTTCTAATTCCAGTCTTATTATGAAAACTACTTTTCTAAAAACAGCCTTTGCTAGCCTGCTCATCACCAGCACGGCCCACGCCCAGGCGCCCCTCACGGTGACCGCTCCCGTCAAGCAGGTGCTCGACCAGGTGCAGCCCGAAGCCATCAAAGCCCACATTGCTTACCTGGCCGACGACAAGCTGCAAGGCCGCCAAGCCGGTACGCCCGGCTACCAAATGGCCGTCGACTACGTCACTAAGCAACTGAAAACTTTGGGCGTGCAGCCCGCGGGCCAGGGCGGCACCTATGTGCAAAAGGTGATGCTACGCAAAGCCTTCATCAAGCCGGGTGCCACGTTCGCGGCCCGCGACGCGCAGGGCGTGGCCCCGCTCACGGCCGGGCAGGATTACGTCATTTACCCCAGCCCCGAATTGCCGGCCACGGCTGTTACGGATGCGCCGCTGGCCTTTGCGGGCTATGGCATTAGCGCGCCCGACCTGGGCTACGACGACTTCGCTGGTCTTGATGTGAAGGGCAAAGTGGTGATAATTGTGCGCGGGGCGCCCAGCACGTTTGCCTCCACAGTAGCTGCTGCCAGCCAGGATTTGTCGGTCATTCTGCAAAACGCCGTACGCCGCGGCGCCGTGGGCCTGATTGTGGCCTCGCCGCGTGCCCGCACCCTACCCGACGTAAAGCGCGGCACCTACAGTGTGCTCGGCCCCAATGGCAAAGTGGCGTCGTCGCGCTCCTTCGCGGTGGGCAGCAAGCAGCAACTCTACGCCACCATCAACGGCGCCACGCTCCAGCGCTTCATGCAAACCGCGGCTTTGGACACGGCCACCGTATTTGCGTCGCTAAAAAGTGGCAAACCCGCTTCGGCCGTGTTGAAAGCTACGGTTTCGGCTAGCGCGCAATCCACGTATCAGGACATCGAGAGCTACAACGTGGTGGGCAAAGTCACGGGCTCCGATGCCAAGCTGAAGAACGAGTACGTGGTGCATTCGGCTCACCTCGACCACCTGGGCATCACCGCGCCGGTGCAAGGAGACTCCATCAACAACGGCGCTCACGACAATGCCTCGGGCGTGTCCTGCGTGCTGGAAATTGCCAAAATCTACTCCAAACTGAAGGAGAAGCCCAAGCGCAGCATGCTCTTCGTGTTCATGACTAGTGAAGAACTGGGCCTGCTCGGCTCGGCTGCCTTCGCTGCCAATCCCACCGTGCCCAAGTCCAGCATCGTGGCCGACGTGAACATGGACATGCCCACCATCATTGCCCCGCTGCTGTCAGTGGTGGCGCTGGGCGGGCAGCATTCCACCCTCATCGAGCCCGTAAACAAGGCCACGGCCTACATGGGCATCACCTTGGAGCAGGACCCCGAGCCTGAGCAAAACCGCTTCATCCGCAGCGACCAGTACAACTTCGTAACGGCCGGCATCCCCGCCCTGCACATCAAATACGGCAACAAAACCGCCGACGGCAAAAACAACCTCAACGAGACCGTGCAGAAGTGGCGCGCCGTCACCTACCACAAGCCCCAGGACGACATCAACGGCACTTTCGACTTCGAAGCCGGCAAAAAGTATGTCCAACTCTGCTTCCTAATCGGCTACCAAGTAGCGCAAAACCCCACGCGCCCCACTTGGAACAAAGGCGACTTTTTCGGCCAGCGCTACGCCCAGAAGACCGGGCTGTAAGGAGCAAGCCAAGCACGCATAAAAAGCGTCATGCTGAGCGCAGCCGAAGCATCTCTGCCGCGCAACTAATCCACTTAAAAGGATTTACTGCTGCGGTAGAGATGCTTCGGCTGCGCTCAGCATGACTGTTTGGTTTTTGGGCGTCAGGCGGCCTCTGCTTTACTTATTCGTCGTCCTCAAACTTGCCCATTGCGCCGCTCTCAAAGTCAGCAATGGCCTGCATCAGTTCCTTGTTGGTGTTCATCACAAACGGCCCGTAAGTAGCTAGCGGCTCTTCGATGGGCTCGCCGGCTAGCACCAGCACGATGCTGTCCTCGGTGGCGGTGAGGTGCGCTTCCGGCGAATCCCAGCCCAGCACCACGAGCTGTTTGGTGGCGGCGGGGAGGTTGCCGTGAAGCTGCACGTCGCCCTTTACGATGTAAAGGCCCACGTTATAGTCAGCGGGCAAATCCAAGGTCAGTTCGGCGCCTTTGGGGAGGTGCACGTCGAGCATCGTCATGGGCGAGAAGGTGGTGGCGGGGCCGCTCACGCCTTCGTAAGTGCCCGCAATCACGCGGATGGTGCCTTTGCCGTCGGGCGTGGGCAGGGTGTTGATGGCCGAGGAAGGAATGTCCTGATAGTTCGGCGGGGCCATTTTGTCCTTCTTGGGCATGTTCACCCACAGCTGCACCACTTCCAGGGTACCGCCTTGGCGGGTGAACTCCTTCTCGTACAGTTCCTCGTGCATGAGGCCCGCGCCGGCCGTCATCCACTGCACGTCGCCGGGGCCGATGTTGCCGGCGTGGCCCGCGGTGTCGCGGTGAGCCAGTACGCCCTGGTACATGATGGTGACGGTTTCGAAGCCGCGGTGGGGGTGGGGCGGCGAGCCCAGGGGCGTCTCGCTCGGCACCACCGTCATGGGCCCGATGTGGTCGATGAGCAGAAAGGGGCTGAGCTGGCGAATGCGCGGCCCGGGCATGGGGCTGGTTACCAGGAAGCCGTCGCCCACGGCTTTCTTGTTGCCGTCGATGACCTGAAATACTCTGCGGAAAGAAGTAGCGACGGAGGTGTCCATGAATAGCGAGGAAAAGTGGGGGGTGGCGGCCAGGGCCTAGCAGCCGTTTACTAAAAGCAGTTGGGGGCAAAATAGTTATCTATTCCGCCTCCCCTAAACGGGCTTTTACCGAGCAGGTTTTGGCCAACCTATCACAATCGGTTTCGGTAGTTTTGGGTTAAAAAGCATTATCAATCAATCGGTTGCACGGATAATCGGCGCGTCTATATTTACGCGCTGTTTCGAATCAACTTCGTCCTCGCAGAGCGGAAAACCCGCTTTTGCATCCATTGAAAACCGCCTTTATATTCTAAAATTCCCCCATGCGAATTACCCCCACCATGAAACTGACTGCCCCGGTGCTGGCCGCCTCCCTGGCGTTGCTCGGCGCCTGCCAAAGCAACAACTCAACCTCCGAAACCGCCACCAACGTCGCGGTGCCGCAAGCCGATACCACGGGTGCCAAAAAGCCGCTCTCGGAGCCACTGGTGCGCGACATCTACACCGCCGACCCGTCGGCTCACGTGTTCGAAGGCAAGATTTACATCTACCCCTCGCACGACATTGAGGCCGGCATCCCGGAGAACGACAAAGGCGACCATTTCGCCATGAACGACTACCGCATTCTGTCGATGGACAGCATTGGTGGCAAGGTGACCGACCACGGCGTGGGCCTGGCCGTGAAAGACATTCCCTGGGCCGGCCGCCAGCTGTGGGCGCCGGATGCGGCCTTCAAAAACGGCACCTACTACCTCTACTTCCCGGTGAAGGACAAGCAGGACGTCTTCCGCATGGGCGTGGCCACTAGCAAAACCCCCGCCGGGCCGTTCAAAGCCGAGCCCACGCCCATTGCCGGCAGCTTCAGCATCGACCCCGCCGTGTTTACCGACACCGACGGCACTTCCTATATGTACTTCGGTGGCCTCTGGGGCGGCCAGCTCCAGCGTTGGCAGGGAGGCAAGTACAACCCCAACGCTGCTGAAAAAGAACCGAGTGGCAACGTGCCGGCCCTCAACGCCCGCATGGCCAAGATGAGCGCCGACATGAAGCAATTCGACGGACCCGTGAAGGAGTTAGTCATTGTGGACGAAGCCGGCAAACCCCTGTTGGCCAGTGACAACAAGCGCCGTTTCTTCGAAGGTGGCTGGATGCACAAGTACAACGGCAAGTACTACTTCTCGTACTCCACCGGCGACACGCACTTGCTGGTGTACGCCACTAGCGACACGCCCACCGGCCCCTTCACCTACAAAGGCGTGATTATGGAACCCGTGCAGGGCTGGACCACACACCACTCTATCCTGCCCATCAAAAACAAGTGGTACATCTTCTACCACGACACCCAGCTATCTGGCAAAACCTGGCTGCGCAACATCAAAGTCACCGAGCTGAAGCGCAACGCCGACGGCAGCATCCAGACGATTGTGCCGTAAACTTTCTCCCTCTTTAAAGAGAAGACGGAAAATTGTAGCGCGGACTTTTAGTCCGCGAGTGCGCTAATTGTTCACTCGCGGACTAAAAGTCCGCGCTACTTCTGTTCTACCTGTTTCACAAGATAGCAGGCCAGGGGTGAAGCTCTGCGCACCGAAACTTTCCGAAGCCGCTGATGCTTTAGGCATTCGTACTTTTGTGCCGCACGCGGCCCCGCCGCTTTTAACATTACTTACGACAATGGCAGTTTATCCCGAATACATGGTGGCGCCCATCCGCCAAGACCTCACCGAGGTTGGTTTTGAGCAGTTGATGACCCCCGAAGAAGTAGATTCCGCACTCGCTTCGAACGAAGGCACCGTGCTGGTGGCCGTGAACTCGGTGTGCGGTTGCGCCGCCGCCAAGGCCCGCCCCGCCCTGAAAATGGCCCTGGCCAGCGCCGACAAAAAGCCCAGCAAGCTCGTGACCGTGTTTGCCGGCATGGAGACCGAAGCCGTGGCCAAGATGCGCGAGCACCTGCTGCCCTATCCTCCCTCGTCGCCCTGCATCGCCCTGTTCAAAGACGGCGAGCTGGTGCACATGATTGAGCGCTACCACATCGAAGGTTCCGACGCCATGCGCATCGTGAACAACCTGCAAGGCGCGTTCGAAGAGTATTGCTAAGCCTAAACCCGAGCCGTTGGCTTGGCTTTGTGAATGGTCGCTCCGGTTTCGGGGCGACCATTTTCTTTGGGGGCCTCAGCCTTCGCCGAAGGTTTGGCCGTGGCAATCAAAATAGCGCCGCCCGCCATTAGCACCGCGCCGGCCACCACTTGCCAGCTGAGCTTTTCCTTGAGAAAAATGGCAGCCAGCGTCACCGAAAAAACCAGCGCTACGTTGGTGAGCGGCGACACCCGCGAGGCATCGCCAATGGACAACGCCCGGAACGAGAGCAGCGAGGATGCCGCCGTCAAGATGCCCGCAATAATGAGAAATACCCAGCTGCGGCGCTCAATCCGGCTGATATCAGGCAGCAGGTTTTGCCAAAGCACCGTGCCCCACGAAACTATCAGAATCAGCACGGCTTGCACCGCAAAAGCCAGGCTCGGCGGCACGCCCCGGATGCCCGCCTTCGAGAGCGTGACCACCGTGGCAGAGACCAAAGCCGCCATTAACGCAAAAGCTATCCACATATAGGACCTGGGAAATACCTGCTAAGCAGCGGCTAAGCACGTCTGCCAATACGCTGCGCGCGCGGCAGAGTTGGAGCCAGCCGCCTCGAAGCTTGACAACCAACAAAAAGGCCGCTTCATTCAAAGCGGCCTTTTTGCACTATGTAGTTTTTGCGAGTCTCAATGCCTAAGTCATTGAGCTCGATGGAGTAACGTTAGTTGGCTACTTCGCTAATGAACTTGATGCGCACCAACCGCAGCTCTTCTTCGCTGAATTCATCACCGAGTTCCTTCATGGCCACGGCAATGTTGTCGGTGGTAGCCGACATAAAGTAGTCGTAGATTTCCTCCTGGCGCTCTTCTTCCACCATTTCGTTGAGGTAGTAGTCGATGTTGAGGCGGGTGCCGGAGTAGCAGATGTGCTCGATTTCCTCCATCAACTCGGCCATCGAGATGCCTTTCGAGGAGGCCACGTCTTCCAGCATCATCTTCTTATCGATTTGCTGGATGATGTAAATCTTGATTTTCGAGCGGTTGACGGCCGACTTTACTACCACGTCCTCGGCGGTAATGATGTCGTTGTCTTCCACGTACTTCTTGATGGCGGCCACGAACGGCGCACCAAACTTCTGAGCCTTGCCCTGGCCCACGCCCGACACATGCGTAAGGTCGTGCAGCGTGGTGGGGTAGGTAGTAGCCATTTCCTTCAGGCTCGGGTCCTGGAAGAGGACGTAGGGCGGCAGGTTCTTCTGCTTGGCCACCTGCTTGCGCAACTCCTTGAGCTGGCTAAACAGCGCCTCGTCGTGGCCGGCGGCGTGCTGCACTTCTTCCTTCTCCTCGTCCGCCTTCTGCTCGGCGTCGAAGTTGTGGTCCTTGGTGAGCGTGATGGAGTGAGGATTCTCAATGAAATCTATGCCCTTGTCGGTGATGCGCACCAAGCCCAGGCTGTCAATGTCCTTCTCCAAAAAGCCGTTGAGCAAGCACTGGCGCAGCACCGAATGCCAGAACTGCGCGTCGCCCAGCTCCTTGCCCTGGCCGTACACCGGCAGCGCATTATGGGCGTAGCTCTCGATGTGCGGGTTGCTCAAGCCCAGCAGCACTTGGCCGATGTGCGTGAGGTTGAAGCGGGCTTCGGTCTGCACCACGGCGCGCAGGGCCAGGCCCACGGCCTCTTTGCCCTCAAACCGCTCCTTGGGGTGCTTGCAGTTGTCGCAGAAGCCGCAGTCCTGGGTCAGCACCTCGCCGAAGTAATGCAGCAGCTGCCGCCGCCGGCACACCGACGACTCGGCGTAGTTGGTCATCTCAGCCAGCAGCTGGTGGGCGTTGTCGCGCTCGGTCACCGGCTTGTCTTTGCTGAACTTCTCCAGCTTCAGAATGTCGTCGTAGCTGTAGAACATCAGGCAGTTGCCTTCCAGGCCGTCGCGGCCGCCGCGGCCGGTTTCCTGGTAGTAGCCCTCGATGGATTTGGGCGCGTCGTAGTGCACCACAAAGCGCACGTCGGGCTTGTCGATGCCCATGCCGAAGGCAATAGTGGCCACAATCACGTCGCACTCCTCGTTGAGGAAAGCGTCCTGGTTGTCGATGCGCACTTGCTGGTCGAGGCCGGCGTGGTAGGGGCGGGCGCGCACGTCGTTTACGCGCAGCAGCTCGGCTATTTCCTCCACCTTCTTGCGGCTCAGGCAGTAAATGATGCCGGCCTTGCCCTTGTGCTGCTTCACGTACTGAATCAGCTGCTTCTTGGTGTTGTGCTTGGCGCGCACCTCGTAGTAAAGGTTGGTGCGGTTGAAGCTGGTCTTGAAGACACTGGCGTCGTCCATCTGCAGGTTCTTCTGGATATCCAGCTGCACTTTGGGCGTGGCCGTGGCCGTGAGGGCAATAATGGGCACGTTGCCGCCCAGGTTATCAATGATGCCGCGAATCTTGCGGTATTCAGGGCGGAAGTCGTGGCCCCACTCCGAAATGCAGTGAGCCTCGTCGATGGCCACGAAGCTGATGGTGCTTTTCAGCAGGAATTCAATAGTGTCGTCTTTGGTAAGACTTTCCGGGGCCACGTAGAGCAGGCGAACGTCACCGTTCATCACGTCCTTCTTCACCCGGTTCATCTCCGTCTTGGTCAGGGTCGAATTGTACACCTGAGCATTAACTCCGAAAGCCCCAAGTTGGTCTACCTGGTTCTTCATCAGGGCAATAAGCGGCGAGATGACGATGGCCGTGCCCGGCACCACCAAGGCGGGCAGCTGGTAGCACAGGCTTTTGCCCGCGCCCGTGGGCATGATGACGAACGTGTTGTTGCCGGCTAGTACATTCTGAATAACAGCTTCTTGTGTGCCCCGAAACTGGCCGTAGCCGAATACCTCTTTAAGTGTATGTTTCAAATCGGCGACGAGCGCCGAGGATTCTTGCAGGGCAACAGATGGCATAAGACGTAAACTACTAGTGGGAAACGGATAGAAGCACGGTTCTTAACGAAGATAAGCACGCCAATTGCTTTTTATCGTGAAAAATGGTGTTTTTCTTGAATTGTGGAAAACAATTTCTTCACATAAAAAATCCGTCATTCGGGTTGTCTATAAGCAAATGTCAGACCAACAGCGAGTTTAGCTTGACCGGCGCGAAATGGATTTTTGGCGAATTTCGAGCAGAACATTCCGCCCATTTTTCCCGGGAATTTTTGAGTGAGGGTGAAGGCACGGGTGGCTTAGCTTCTTTCAGCGAATTTTGCATTCTCATCACCCCCTTTGCCATGTCCGCTTCCGCCAACTTTGCTGAACCATCTGTGCCCGGCCCGGCGCCGGCAGCCACCGACGTGCTGGCCATTGCCCGCCAAGTACTGCACGCCGAGGCGGCGGCTCTGCACGACGTGGCCGCCGCCATCGCGGCTACGCCCGACTTTGAAAACTGCGTGCAGGCCATCCTGCGCCTCAAAGGCCGGGTGGTGGTGACGGGCATCGGCAAAAGCGCCCACGTTGCCGGCAAAATCGTGGCCACGCTCAACAGCACCGGCACGCCGGCCCTGTTCATGCACGCCGCCGACGCCATTCACGGCGACCTGGGCATGATTCAGCCCGAAGACTTTGTGGTGGCCATCAGCAAGAGCGGCGACACGCCCGAAATCAAAGTGCTGGTGCCGCTGCTGCGCCGCAAAGGCGTGCCGCTGGCTGCCTTAGTCAGCAACGCCGACTCCTACCTGGGCCAGCAGGCCACCTACATTCTCCACGCCCCGGCCAAGAAAGAAGCCTGCCCACACAACCTGGCGCCCACCACCAGCACCACCGCCGCTATGGCCCTGGGCGACGCCTTGGCCGTGTGCTTGCTGGAAAGCCGCCAGTTCACTGCCGCCGATTTTGCCCGCCTGCACCCCGGCGGCACCCTTGGCAAGCGGCTGTATTTAAAAGTAGGTGACCTGAGCCGCCAAAATCAGCGCCCCCACGTAGCCGAAACCGCCCCGCTGCGCGAGGTGCTCCTGGAAATATCGGGCAAGCGCCTGGGTGCCACGGCCGTGCTTAACCCTGCAGGCCAGCTGGCCGGCATCATCACCGACGGCGATTTGCGGCGCATGCTGGGCAGCTTCTCCGACCTGGAAAAATTGCAAGCCCGCGACATTTTGACCCCCCACCCGGCCACCATCGACGTCGAAGATTTTGCGGCTGAGGCCTTGGCTCGGATGCAGCAGCGCAACATCACCCAACTGGTAGTAACGGAAAATGGCGAGTTTGCTGGGTTTATCCATCTGCACGATTTACTACGCGAAGGCTTGGTGTAGCCCGCCTGCCGCGCCACACGGGCCGCGTGCCTAACTTTGCCCCAATGAATTCTACGTACCTCATCGTAATGGCTGGTGGCATCGGCAGCCGCTTTTGGCCCTTTAGCCGCACCAATCACCCCAAGCAGTTCCATGACGTACTGGGCGTTGGCAAGTCCATGCTTCAGCTTACCGTCGACCGGTTTGAAGGCGTTTGCCCGCCGCAAAACGTGTTTGTGGTGACCAACCGCGACTACACCGAGTTGGTGCAGCAACACCTGCCCCACCTGCCGGCCGACCAGATTCTGGGGGAGCCCATTGGTCGCAACACCGCGCCCTGCATTGCCTACGCCAGCTACCGAATTGCTCAGCGCGACCCGCAGGCCACCATCATCGTGACTCCGGCCGACCACGCGGTGTTGCGCGAGGATGAATTCCGCCGCCTCATCAGTACGGCGGTAGCCGCCGCCCGTGCCAACGACGTGCTTATCACGCTTGGCATCCAGCCCTCGCGGCCGGATACCGGTTACGGCTACATCCAGTATATGGACGAGCAGTCGTTGCCCGGCGGCGAGCTGCACAAGGTGAAAACCTTTACCGAGAAGCCCAATCTGGAACTGGCCCGCATGTTTGTGGAGAGCGGCGATTTCCTGTGGAACTCCGGCCTCTTTGTGTGGCGCGCCGACGTGATTCTGTCCGCTTTCCGCCAGTACCTGAGCGACATCTCTGATGTATTTGACGAGGGTGCTGACCAGCTGGGCACACCCCAAGAGGAGGACTTTATCAGCGAAGCTTATTCGCGCTGCCGCAACATCAGCATCGACTACGGGGTGATGGAAAAGGCTGACAACGTGTACGTACTGCCCGCCGACTTTGGCTGGAGCGACGTGGGTACCTGGGACTCGCTGCACCGCATTGGCAAGCACGACGACAACGGCAACATGATAAACGGCGACGTGCTGCTGTACGACACTACCGGCTGCGTCATCAAAACACCATCGGAACGCCTCGTGGTAGTGCAGGGCCTGGAGGACTACATCGTGGCTGAATACGACAACGTACTGCTCATCTGCAAGCGCAGTGAAGAGCAGCGCGTGAAGGAGTTTGTGGCCGACGTGAAAGCCAAGAAGGGCGCGGGGTATAATTAGGTCGACTAAACCTCACCCTCGGCTCCTCTCCAAAAAAGAGCAAAGTCTGACAATAAACCACAATAAAAAAGCCCGCTTGTAAGTGGGCTTTTTTATTGTGGTTTACCAACGAATCCAACGCAAAAACTGGTCAAATTTTTCTATCCCAACATCGGGTAGGTAATGCCTATGAAATTCAGGCTGTTCTTGGCCATAATTACTTACGCTCGAAGCGAAGTATTCGAAATGAAAAAGTTGCTTTTGACGGTCAAAATCAACACAGAGTATCTCAGAATCCTCTAACGGCTCATGGTTGCTTATAATCAGCTTATCCAGTGAAGTGTAAGCGAAAAGACGTTGCGACGCGCCCGATGAAAGAATGTACTGCACTAGTGCCAACATTCTTTCGTGCCCCCAGCCATGATTATTCAGGTCTTGGTAAAAGGCAGCGATGTATTCCCAGCTTTTTGGTTGCGTCTTTATCGCCATTGGACCTATTAAACGCTTACGCGTTGCCGGGCCACTTCAAACAGCATGATGCCGGCGGCTACGCCCACATTGAGCGACTGAATCTGGCCGGTCATGGGCACTTTTAGCTTCACGTCGGCTAGGTTCAGTAGGTCGGGCGAGATGCCGTCTTCCTCCGAGCCCATGAGCACGGCCACCGGGCCGCTGAAATCAACTGCGGCGGAGCCCACGGCTTCATCGGCTTTCTCGGTACAGGCCACTACGGTGATGCCCGATTGCTGAAGGAAGCGGATGGTTTCGTGCAGGCTCACTTCGCGGCACACTGGCAGGATGTTGAGCGCACCGGCCGAGGTTTTCAGCGCGTCCCCGTTAATTTGAGCGGCGCCGCGGCTGGGTACCACAATGGCCTGCACGCCCAGGCACTCAGCCGTGCGGGCAATGGCGCCAAAGTTGCGCACGTCGGTGATGCGGTCGAGCAGCAGCAGGAAGGGCACTTTGCCTTCCTCAAACAGCCCGGATACGATGTTGTCGAGCGGAGCGTAGTCGATGGGCGACACGAAAGCCACCGCACCCTGGTGGTTTTTGCGGGTCAGGTTGTCGAGCTTTTCCACGGGCACCATCTGCACCTGAATGCCGGCAGCGCGAGCGGCCGTCGAGATGTCCGTTACTAGGCTGTTTTTGGTGCCGCGCAGCAGGAAAATTTTCTCCAGCGTGCGGCCCGCGTTCAGAGCTTCTAGGATTGGACGCAGGCCAAATAGCATGTCAATGCTAGACGCCTGAGCAGGACGGTTTTCGTAGCGAGGCCGGTCGTTGCCGCCTTCATTGCGCTCGCGGTAAGGCGGGCGGCTGTCGCTCCGCTCGGGGCGGGGAGCGCGGCCTTCGGTGGCGTCGTCGCGGTTGTCGGAGCCGCCGCGGCCACGGGGGCGGGCGGGGCGGTCATCAAACTCGCTGCCGCCACGGTCGGGGCGAAACTGTTTGGGGGTGACGGGGCGGTTGGCGCCGTCGTAAAAGCGGCGGCCGGCTACCGGTCTTGCGGGTCGGTTCGGACGTTCGGGCCGGTCAGGGCGGTCGGTGGGGTTCTCCATTTTTCAACGGCGGCATACCAGAGCAATTCGTACTCAGGCCGGCGCACCAATTCGTAGTAATCAGGCGCAAAGGTACTCGGCCGCGGGCGGAAGGTGTACGTAATGGGCCCGCCGCCCAAGCTGCCTTCTGGATAAAACCACCGCTCCTCGCCGTTGTAAAGGCGGCGCACGCTGGGCGGGGCACCCATTACCACGTACAGCAAGCCCCGGTCGGTGAGCCAGCCGGCCTTGTGCGCGGCGAAGAGGCGGTTGGCCGCCGTCACGCGGCCATAGTACCGTCGTATCAGGTCTTTACCCAGGTTTTGGTTGCCTTGGGCGATGTCGAGCCAAAACTTATCCACGGCCCGCTTGGGGTCGGGCGCATCGGTGAGGCGCTGGCGTTCCTGGCTAGTGGTGAGGTAGCGTAGGGGCTCGATAAGCTCGGACGCGGTGGTTAGGTCTGGGTAAGAATTGGCCGCTACCATCACGGCCAGCGGTGGGGAAGTATTGCCGGAGCCCACGCGCAGCGCATACAGGCCCGCCTCGGCAAAGCGCAGCCGCTCGCCGGGTTGGGTTTCGGCTGAGTCGAGCACAGGCAGCACGCGGGGGCCAGCCGGCAGCGCCGCGCGGTTGCTCATGGGCGGCAAGGCGGGCACGGGGTTCACGGCGTAGCGTTTCCAGCGCACGGGCTGGAAAATGCCGTAGCTGTCGACACCGAAGGTCTCGCCGGCTTGCACGTAGCGCCGAAATAGCGGCAAGCCCGCCGAGTCCGTGAGCACAAACGGCCGGGCGAGCTGAGCGGCGGTTAGTTGCAGCCAGGCGGTGGTAGCGGGGTCTTGGTAGTTGTCTTTGGCGTCGGGAATGTTCGTTTGTAGCTGAAGCACGGCTCCGGCTGGCACGCGCGCCGCCGCCACGCAAAAGCTGACGTGCACGCTTACTTCAGTACCGGGCCGTGGGCGTTGCTGGCGGCGCGGAATGCTGTCCTGCCACAGCGGCTGCTTGGCTTCGTAGCTGGGCCACGCCACCAACAGCAGCGGGTGGCCCGGGCCCAAGCGGGCCGGGGCGGGCAGGCGCAGGTAGAAGCGCAAGCTGTCGCCTTCGCGGCGCGTGTCCACGTCCAGGTGGGGGGCGTCGCGGTAGAGGCCGGCGTAGTCGGGGCGCGTGGCCAGGGGCGCGAAGGCCATCATGCCCGCCAAGGCAAGCCCAGCTAGTGCCGCATAACTCGCAGTTTGCATCACCTTATCGATAGGAGCCATGGATGATTCGACAAAGGGTGGTAGCGCGTTAACGAAAAAGGCGCCGATTTGTATGACAAACCGGCGCCTTCCCTAAAGTTACTTACTGCGGCTGTTTACCGCGGGTAATACTGGTTCATGAGGCCGATGGCCTTTTCGCTGCGGGCTTTGTCGCCGCTGAGCTCGGCGGCGCGGTACACGCTTTGCAGGCCCAGCAGGTAGCCGCGCTGGTCGTCCTCGAAGAGGCTGGCGTCGGGTTTGGTGGCGTAGTAGGCCAGCATCTGCTCCGAGCGGCGCGTCATGGTGTCCATCAGCTCGTTGGCTCGTTGCTTCTCACCGCCGGCTATCAAGGCGGGCACGAGCTGGGGCGAATAGTAGTCGTAGGGAATGGCCTGGTTAGGCATCAACTCCAGACACTTCATGGCTACTTCCTTGGCCTTGGCCACATTGCCTTCTGACATGTAGGCGTTGGCCAAGCGCGCGAACTTGTCGCGGTAATTGGCCGGGAAGCGCAGGTTGTTCTCGTCGTAGAAGATGTTCGGGTTCTGCAGGCCGCGGTACTGGAAATCCTTCAGCAGGTGCTGGTAGGTGATGTCCTTGGCCACAAAACCCTCTTCGCCGCTGCGGGGGTCGTAGTTTGGGTCTTTCAGCGGGAGCAGGCGGTAGGCCATGCCCTCCATCTGGAAGTAGGGCTGCAGGTTCATGTAGTCGCTCGGGTTTACCGTGCTGCTGAAGTAGATGGGCCGCTTCCAGTTGTTGGTGGCAATCATGTCGAGAATCACCAGGTTTTTCTTCTCGATGGCGCGCTTGCCCATGCTCCAGTCCATGCGGGCCACGAGCTGCTTCTCCCGGTCTTTGGGGATGATGCCCAGTTTCTTCACCGCCGCCGTGTCGACGGGCAGGTAGAAGTTGGGCGTTGGGAACGACATCATGCCAGGGCCGTTCTCCTGGTACTGCACTTGCAGCAGCGGGTTGTTGTCCTGAACCAATTGGATGAACTCCTTCAGGTTTACGCTTTGCACGGCTGGGTTGGCGGCGTAGGGCAGCATGTCGTTGGTGCCTTGGGCGTACCGGTCCTCGCCCATGCTGATGGGGAAGGGTTCCGACAGGTAGGAGCGGCGCTTCATCTGGGCAATGTACCAGTCGGTGTTCAGGTAGCTGAGCACGGCCACGCGCACGTCGGTGCGCACTCCTTCCACCTCCTGAGCGTACCAGAGCGGGAAGGTATCGTTGTCGCCGTTGGTGAACAGAATGGCGTTTTTCTCGCAGCTATTCAGCAGGTTTTTGGCCGAGTCCACCGAGTTGTAGCGGTCGGAGCGGTTGTGGTCGTCCCAGCCCTGAGCCACCATGATGCCCGGAATCAGCAGGCCCGCTGCCAAAGCCAAGCCGGCCCGCAGGCCTTCGGCGCGTACCACTTTGCTTAGCAACTCGGCCACGCCTAGCACGCCGAGGCCTATCCAGATGGAGAAGGCAAATGTGGCGCCGGTGAAGGTGTAGTCGCGTTCGCGCGGTTCGCGCGGCGGCTGGTTGAGGTAGAACACGATGGCCAAGCCGGTCATCAGGAATAACAGGCCGGTCACCCAGGCATCTTTGCTGTCGCGGCGGCTCTGGAAAAACAGGCCGATGAGGCCCAAAATGAGGGGCAGGGCCAGGAAGTTGTTGTGCGCCGGGCTTTCGCCAATGCGCGGCGGCAGGGCCTGGGCGCTGGGGCTAAACGGCGTAACCACGCCCGCCTGCTGAATGTCGGACTCGCGGCCCACGAAGTTCCACATGAAGTAGCGCCAGAACATGTGGCCCATCTGGTAGCGGAACAGGAAGCCCAGGTTCTGGCCCATGGTGGGCTTCACGCCGTCCTGAATGTCCACCCACTTCTTGTAGTTGGCAATTTGGTCGGGCTCGTAGCTGTAGATGCGTGGGATGAGCGACTTGTCCTCATCGCGGTACACGGGCTCCTGCTGGCGGGGCAGAATTTCCTTGTAGGTGTTGGTTTGCGGGTCGCGGGCGTAGCGCGGCGCACCTTCAGCGTAGTCGACGGGCTGGGCCTGGAACTGCGGGCCGTAGAGCAGGGGCCGCGAGCCGTACTGCTCCCGCTTGAGGTAGCTCACGAAGCTGAGCACGTCCTCGGGGTCGTTCTCGTTGATGGTCGGCTTGAACGAGCTGCGGATGGGCACAATCAGGTAAGACGAGTACCCAATCAGAATGAACACGAAGCACAGCATGCCCGTGTTCAGCAGCTGGCTGCGGTACTGCTTCGAGAGGCGGAAGCCGAGGTAAATGAGCCCGGCAAACAGCAGCAGGAAGATAATCAGGCCCGAGTTGAAGGGCAGGCCGATGGTGTTGATGAAGAACACCTCGAAAGCGCCCGCCAGCGTGGGCAGGCCCGGGATGATGCCCACCATGATGGCGCCCACGATAATCATGGTGACGACCAGCACGATGATGCCGCCCCGGGTGGTGGGGTTGGCGGTGCGGCGGTAGTAATAGATGAAGCCCAGCGCCGGCAGCGTGAGCAGGTTGAGCAAGTGAACCCCGATGCTGAGGCCAATGACGTAGGCAATGAGAATGAGCCACTTGTCGGAGTCAGGCTCGTCGGCGTGCGCTTCCCACTTCAGCATTATCCACACCACGGCGGCCGTGCACAGCGCCGACATGGCGTACACCTCGCCCTCCACGGCGTTGAACCAGAACGAGTCAGAGAACGCAAACGCCAGGGCACCCACCACGCCCGCGCTCAGAATGAGCAAACGCTGGTAGCCGTTGGGCTCGATGGCTTCGGCGTTGAGGCTGCTGTTGCCCACGGCTTCGCGCAACACCAGCTTGCGGGCCATGCGGGTGATAATCCAGAACAGAAACAGGACCGTGAAGGCGCTGCTCAGGGCCGAGAGGCCGTTGATGAGCACGGCCACTTTGGTCACGTCGCCGAAGGAGAACAGCGACATCAACCGGCCCAGCAGCAGGAAGGTGGGCGCGCCCGGGGGGTGCGGCACCAGAAGCTTGTACGAGCAGGCAATGAATTCGCCGCAGTCCCAGAACGAAGCCGTAGGCTCCAGCGTGAGGAAGTAGGTGACGGCAGCGACGGCAAAAACGAGCCAGCCGAGGAGGTTATTCAGGCTTTTGAAGGAACGCATAGAAACGAAAGAAGCACACGGAGCCAGCTAGTGCTTGGCAAGAAGCAAGGCCGGAAATAGAAGCGAGGTAATCAGTTAAAGGGCAAAAGTAGGCAATGTGCCGCTGCACTTGCACGCAAGCCAGGCCGAATTGCCCTAGAAACACAAAAAGCAGCACAAGGCTGCTTTTTGGTTTCACACCATGAAAAAAAATACTCAGTTCTGCAAAACCAGGCGCTTTGTGGCCACCACTTTGCCCTCGACCAGCAGGCTGTAGAAATACACGCCTGAACGGAGGTCGTTCAGGTCCACGGGCAAGCCGGCGGCGGTGAGTTCCGGCTTCAGGGCGATGGTGCGGATTTCCTGGCCAATGATGTTGCTCAACCGCAACTTGTAGTCCTGGCCGGGCCTTTGGTTCAACTGCACGATTACCTGGCCGCGGCTGGGGTTGGGGTACACGCTCAGGCTGATGCCCGCCGTGCGTGCATCCAGCGTGGCCGTGGGCGTGGCCGCGGTGACAATTAATGTTCCTGTCATGCCTCCATGTGAAGTGCAGAGGAAGGGGTAGGTGCCTGCCGTAAATCTCCCTGAGGCAAAAGTTTCGGTTGGCCTAGTGGGGCTAATGATGAACGTTATCCATTGAGCGGAGGCCGTTGGGTGGGTGCCCGAACCGACGTTTTGAAAAACCAACTCGTCGTTGACCGTCATGCGAATGGTAGGGGTACCATCTGGGCCACGGTAAAAATTGTCGCCTACTTCCACGGTAATGGTTGCCGCCAGGGCCGGCGCCAACGTTGCGGCCGTTAAAGCAAGAATGGCAACAAGACGAGTAGAGAGTTTCATGAGACGAAGCAGAAAAGTGAAGGTGAAAATAGGTGTCGGGTATAGCCAGTAAAAACAAGCACCGTGCCGAGTTGCAAAGTCTTGACTTAAACAACCCAAGCACAGCGGTTTCGGTTTTATAGACCGCGAAAACAACCGAAAGTTGTACGGCCTGCCAAAAACAACTCGGACAACCACTCAATACGGTTGCCTGACAGATGAGCAGATGGCAGAATTACAAAGGCCTGATGCCAAAAAAGCCCGTGGGGTTGCTACACGTGCCGAATTTCTTGCATGCCGAACCGCCGAAGCTCGTTCCCAATGGCCACAGCCAAACGTCCGTCATCTTCTACCCCGACAATCTGGCCGCTTACCCGCTGGCCCTCGATGAGAAAAGAATGCGTCTCCTGATAGCGGTAAAGCGCCTGCAAATAAGCCCGGCGCAACTGGCCCACCTGCCCGGCCCGTAGCTGCAGGTAGCGCCGCTCCAGGCACTCGAGGAGCCGGGCGGCCAGTGCCTCGCGGGCGTAGGCGCGGCCCGTGAGCAGGCCCAATGAAGTAGCGGTGGGCTGGGCAAAACGCTGCTGATTGACATTCAGTCCGATACCCACCACGCTATATTGAATTTTTGGGCCGCTTAAGGTGTTCTCAATAAGAATTCCGCCCAGTTTTTGGTCGCCGTAGTACAGGTCGTTCGGCCATTTTAGTTTCAATTTGGCATCGGCCCCCAGCAGCGTTGCGGCCCAGTCGTGCACCCCCAAGGCCACGGCTTGGCTGAGCTGAAACTGCTGGGCCGCGGCCAAAAACGTGGGCTGCCACACCACCGAAAGCATGAGGTTTTCGGCGGGAGCGGCTTCCCACTGGTTCCCGCGCTGGCCCCGGCCGGCCGTCTGAAAGTCCGTAATTATGGTGCAGCCTTCGCTGGCCCGGTTTTGGACAATCAAGGCTTGCGCCTCCGTATTGGTGGAGGCGCACTCCGGCAACCATAGCAGTTGCTGGCCCGTGAACAAGGTTTGAGGGGTGACAACCACGGCCTTCTTTCGCGTATCGTTAACTTCGTAGACTTTTGGCTGCAAAGCTCAAACCTAATAACACAATATGAAAAGCACGTTGGTCCGTCAGGATTCAGACACATTGGCAGATTTGGTCGTTCGCGGCATGCAAGACAAGAAAGCGTCTGACATCGTGGTGCTGAATTTGAAGGAATTAAAAAACGCTGTCGCCGATTATTTCATCATCTGCTCGGCCAATTCGGACACGCAGTTGGAGGCGGTAGCGCGCTCGGTTGAAGAAGAAATTGAGAAAGTAACGGGCGAAAGCCCCTGGCAAACGGAAGGCCGCACCAACCGCGAATGGGTGCTGCTCGACTACGTTGACGTGGTAGTGCACGTGTTTCTGCGCGACCGCCGCAAGTTCTACGCCTTGGAAGAGCTGTGGGGCGATGCCGACATCAGCTACATCGAGGCTGAGCCGGCGTAGTTCAGATAAAATAATTTCCCGGTTTGTGCGTCTTGGTACGTGTTCTAACACACCACGCCGAAGCACGGAAGCTGGTAACTGCCAGGTTTCATCGATGCGTCTAAAATGACGGTCGACGAAGCTTCATTTTACCGAACATTTGTTTTCGACGCGGTGTTTTGCCCGTAGTTATCCCTGATTTAACTCGCTATTTACATGTCGGATAAAAATCCCAACAACAATAAAAAGAAGAAGGCCATGGTGCCCGCGCCCAACCCCCGTCCGGGGATGCAGCTGTGGGTGCTGGCAGGCCTGCTTGTGTTCCTGTTTGGGGTGATGTGGGTCAACAACCTCAACTCGCCCGCCAAAATCAATCAGCAACGCTTCGAACAAATCCTGGCTGCCGGTGACGTGCGCGAAATCACCATCATCAGCAACCAAAAAGTAGTTGAAGTGGCGCTCAAGCCCGAAGCCCTGCGCAAGCCGGAGTACCGGCAGGAGCTGACGCGCCGCACGCCATTTGGCGCCACCGGCTCGGGTTCGCAATTCTATTTCCCGGTAGTCGACGCCAAGCTGTTCCAGGAAAACCTGGACAACCTGCAAAAAGACGTACCGGTGGCCCAGCGCCTGCCCCTCAACATCGAGGACCGGCAGAGCCCCGGCGATTACATCGGCACTTACGGCTTCATTATCCTGATGATTGTCGGTTTCTGGTTCCTGATGCGCCGCATGGGCAGCGCCGGTGGTCCCGGCGGCCAGATTTTCAGCATTGGCAAGAGCAAAGCTGCCCTGTTTGAAGGCGGCGACAAGGTGAAAATCACCTTCAAAGACGTAGCTGGCCTCGAAGAAGCCAAAGAGGAAGTACAGGAGATTGTGGAGTTCTTGAAGAACCCCAGCAAATTCACCATCCTCGGCGGTAAGATTCCGAAAGGTGCGCTGCTGGTAGGCCCTCCCGGTACCGGTAAGACCTTGCTGGCGAAAGCCGTAGCTGGCGAAGCCGACGTGCCGTTCTTCTCGCTTTCGGGCTCCGACTTCGTTGAGATGTTCGTGGGCGTGGGTGCGGCCCGCGTGCGTGACTTGTTTAAGCAAGCCAAAGCCAAGGCACCTTGCATCATCTTTATCGACGAGATTGACGCCGTGGGCCGGAGCCGTTCGCGCGGTTCGGTGCCCGGTGGCAACGACGAGCGTGAAAACACTCTAAATTCGCTGCTGGTGGAAATGGACGGCTTCGGCACCGACTCCGGTGTTATCATCCTGGCCGCCACCAACCGCCCCGATACCCTTGACTCTGCGTTGCTGCGCCCCGGTCGTTTCGACCGCCAAATCAGCATCGACAAGCCGGACATCAACGGCCGTACCGAAATCTTCAACGTGCACTTGAAGCCCCTGACGCTGGGCCCCGACGTGGACGCCCGTCGCCTCTCGGCTCAGACCCCGGGCTTTGCCGGTGCTGAAATTGCCAACGTCTGCAACGAGGCCGCCCTCATTGCCGCTCGCCGCGACAAGAAGTTCATCACCGACCAGGACTTCACCGACGCCATCGACCGCGTGATTGGTGGTTTGGAGAAGAAAAACAAAATCATTTCGCCCGGCGAGAAGCGCATTGTGGCTTACCACGAAGCTGGACACGCCATTGCCGGCTGGTTCCTGGAACACGTCGACCCCTTGGTGAAGGTGAGCATCGTGCCTCGCGGCGTGGCCGCGCTGGGCTACGCGCAGTACCTGCCCAAAGAGCAGTTCCTCTACAACACCGAGCAGCTGACCGATGAGATGTGCATGGCCCTGGGTGGCCGCGCCGCCGAAGAGCTGGTGTTTGGTAAAATCTCCACCGGCGCCCTCAGCGACTTGGAGCGCATCACCAAGATGGCCTACTCCATCGTGACGATGTATGGCATGAACGCCAAGCTCGGCAACGTGTCGTTTTACGACTCCAAGGGCCAGAGCGAGTACGGTTTCTCGAAGCCTTACTCGGAAGCCACGTCGCAGATGATTGACGAGGAAGTGCGCAACATCATCGAAAACGCCTACATCCGCACCAAGGATCTGCTCACCGAGCGGCGCCACGAGCTGGAAGTAGTGGCCAAAGAACTCCTCGAAAAAGAGGTGCTTCAGCAAGAGGACCTGACCCGCTTAGTGGGCCCGCGTCCCTTCGAAACCCAGACCAACTACCAGGCCCACATGGCCGGCACCGACCGCAGCGAAACCGCCAGCGAGGTGAAAGGCGAGCAAGCCGCTGGCGGCAACCTCAGCCACGACCTGCCCGACCTGCACCTGCCCGGTCTCGACTCGGGCAGTAACAATAACGAAGCAGCTGCCCCCAGCGGCAGTGCAGTGGCCGGAGCCTAACCGCCCGCGACCTAGATTATCGAAAAGCCAGTCCGTGAGGGCTGGCTTTTTTTGTGGCTCCCAACGGTACTTTTGTCCCATGTCCGATACTTCCCGCGAAGCAGTGCTGGCGCGCATTCGTCAAGGCTTGGCGGCTGGGGCGGCCCCGCTGCCGCCCCGGCCCGACTTCGCCCAACCCGTGCACCCGCCGCTGAGCAACAGCGACGCCGTGGTGGCGTTTGCCGAAAGCTTCCAGCGCGTGGGCGGTGAGTTTTACTACTGCGAGTCGCTGCCCCACCTGGCCCTGCAAATTGCGGGCTTCCAGCAGCGGCAGCAGGTGGGCGCGCCCTACGTGTGGGAGCCCGAGATGCAACACTTGCTGTACCGGGCCGGGGTAGCGTTTCGGGCCGATGAAAGTGAGTTTATCGCCCAAGCCGACCTGAGCTTGACCTCCTGTGAGGCGCTGGTGGCCCGCACAGGCAGCGTGCTAGTGTCGGCGGCCACAGCCAGCGGGCGTCGGCTCAGCATCTATCCCGACCAACACCTCGTGCTGGCTCGCCCCAGCCAAGTGGTGGCCGAAATAGGGGAGGCCTTGCGAGTGCTCCAGGCGCGGTACGGAGCCGCTACGCCCTCCATGGTTTCGCTCACCACCGGCCCCAGCCGCACCGCCGACATCGAGAAAACCCTGGTGCTGGGCGCGCACGGCCCGCGCCGGCTGGCCCTGTTCTTGTTGGAAGACGAGGAATAACTCGTCATTGCGAGCACAGCGAAGCAATCCGTCCTGCTCTCAGCGACCAACTTTCATTTGTGACAAGCTTATTTTGCCGCAAGCGTTTAACCTCATCACGTTTTAGGGTTGAGCGCTGAGAACAGGACGGATTGCTTCGCTGTGCTCGCAATGACAAAACCACTACATGAAGCAACCCCTTACCCTGCCTGACCTGGCCCTGCCGCCCGGCCGCCGGGTGTATTTCGCTTCCGATTTTCATTTGGGAGCGCCTGATGCGGCGGCGTCATTGGCCCGCGAGCGGCGCATTGTGCGCTGGCTCGACGAGGCGGCCAAGGACGCCGCTGCTATTTACCTGTTGGGCGACATCTTCGATTTCTGGTTTGAATACAAGCACGCCATTCCGCGGGGCTTTAGCCGCTTGCAGGGCAAGCTGGCCGAGCTGACTGACGGCGGCCTGCCCATCACCATCTTCACCGGCAACCACGACATGTGGATGTTTGGGTACTTCACCCAGGAAATGGGCATTCCGGTGCTGCGGCGTGAGGTGTCGCAGCGCATCGGCGAGCGGCTGTTTCACATCGGCCACGGCGACGGGTTGGGGCCGAAGGACTACAGCTACAAAGCCCTCAAGCAAGTCTTTACCTCCAGCCTTGCCCAATGGCTGTTTGCGCGGCTGCACCCCAACTTTGGCATTGGCCTGGCCAACAAGTGGAGCCGCCACAGCCGCCTGCAAAACGGCGAGGCCGACGCCAAATACTTCGGCGAAGAAGAGTGGCTGTTGCAGTATTGCCGCGAGGTGGAAGCCCGTGCCCACCACGACTATTACGTGTTTGGGCACCGGCACTTGCCGCTCGACGTGGCCGTGGGCCCGGGCAGCCGCTACGTCAACCTGGGCGAATGGGTCAATTATTGCTCTTACGGTGTGTATGATGGCAATGAACTGGCCCTGCGGCATTTTGAGAAGTAGCGGCGCCAGCGTTGGCGGTTCGCCTGCTGGGGTAGAGACGCAACATCTTGCGTCTCCGGGACCGCGCCGGTGGAATGATGACCAAATGGCGCAGCCCTGGAGACGCAAGATGTTGCGTCTCTACGTCGTTCTGGCTTCTTTATTTCTCGCTGGCACTGCCCATGCCCAGGTCACCGTGCCTTCCGCGGCGTCGTCGGCGCCTGCTTCCACGCAGGTGGTGGCCCCGGTGCAGCCCGCCCCAGCGCCTGAGGCGGCCGCCACCCCGACCGCGCCCTGGAAATTGCTGCGCCTCATCAAACTGCCCAATCCCGGGGTGGCTTCGCTGGACCGCCGCGGCGCGCTCTACGTGGCCGATGCCGACAACAACCTGCGGCAATACGGTCCCGAAGGACTGCCCCTGAACACGTTCGCGCCCACCCAGCCCGGCCACGTGGCCCAGGTGGAAGCCTGGAACGTGACGACCACCTTGGTGTTCAATGACGACCGGCAGCAGTTGGTGCTGCTCGACCGGTTCCTGGCCCCCATCACCGAGGTGCGGCTGGCCGACTACGTCGATGGCACGGTGCGGGCCGCCACCCTGGCCCCCGACAACCGCATCTGGCTGCTCGACGAGAGCAACCTGGTGTTGCGCGAGTTTGACCCCGGCACGCTGCGCCTCACGCGCAATACCCCGCTCGACCTCATCATCGGCCGCTCGCGACCCGACTTCCGCTTCCTGCGCCAGTACCAAAACAACATGTACCTGGTGGACCGCACCACCGGAATATTTGTGTTTGACAACCTCGGCAACTACAAAAAGAAGCTGCCCTTCACTGGCCTTGCCACTGTCGGCTTCCGCGGCGATGAGCTGTATTATGTGGACAATGGAGCCGTTCACTTTTTCCATCTCTACAGCCTCGCCGAGCGCCGCGTGGCCCTGCCAGCAGGGGTAGAAGCGGGCGCGGTGCGGCAGGTGCTGCTGGGCGAGAGGTTCGCGTATATTTTCACCCCAGTGGGAGTGTCAGTCTATCAGTTATAAACCTTGCCGGTACGGCCGAGGCTACAAGGGGCGGAAGTGTTACGCCAGCAACCTGCGTGAAAACGGGACCGTTAGGATAGCAAGTTCTTCCTTTCCACTTCCAACTCCTTTTCATGAAAGCTCTTCGAATTCACGGCATGCGAGATGTCCGCGTCGATAACGTGGACGACCCCGAAATTCAGGACTCCCGCGACGCCATCATCCGCGTCACCAGCACGGCAATTTGCGGGTCGGACTTGCACATCTACAACGGCAGCATCCCGCAACCCCGGCCCATGACCCTGGGCCACGAATTCATGGGCATCGTGGAGGAGGTGGGCCGCGGCGTGAAAAACCTGAAGCGCGGCGACCGCGTGGTGGTGCCCTTTCCCATTGCCTGCGGCCACTGCTTGTTTTGCAACCACGACCTGCCCGGCCACTGCGAGAACTCCAACCCCGAGCACTACGGCCCCGAAGGCGGCCTGATTACCGAAAAAGGTGGCGCCCTGTTTGGTTACACCGACCTCTACGGCGGTTACGACGGCGGCCAGGCCGAATACGCCCGCGTGCCCTACGCCGACTACGGCCCCCGCAAAGTGCCCGACAACCTGACCGACGAACAAGTCCTGTTCCTCACCGACATCTTCCCCACGGGCTACTCCGGCATCGACTGGGCCAACGTGAAGGGCGGCGAAGTGGTGGCCATTTTCGGGGCCGGCCCGGTGGGCATCATGGCCGCCAAGTCGGCGTGGCTGCGCGGCGCCAGCCGGGTCATCATCGTCGACACCCAGCAGTACCGCCTCGACCTGGCGGCCAAAGCCGCCCACGCCGAGGGCGTGCTCTGGGAAGACCACAAGCAAGTAGTGGACGAAATCCGCAGCATGAGCCGCGGCTACGGCGCCGACGTGGTGGTCGAAGCCGTCGGCTTCGAGCCCGACCGCAGCCTGGTGGACCGGGCCAAGGCCGTCGTCAACCTGGAAAAAGGCTCCGACAAAGTGCTGACGGCCTGTATGAGCGCCGTGCGCCGGGGCGGTTTTGTGTCGGTGCTGGGCGTGTACTCTTCGCCCTTCGACAACTTCCCCATCCACCAGTTCTTCGACAAAGGCATCATCATGCAAGGCGGCCAGGCCCCCGCGCACAAGCACATCGACCGCCTGCTGAAACACGTGTCCGACGGCGACGTGCGCCTCGACGACATCATCTCGCACCGCCTGCCCCTGAGCCAAGCCCCGCATGGCTACGATATCTTCCGCAACAAGAAGGACAACTGCACCAAAGTGGTGCTGAAGCCGGGCGCTTAAGCACGCCTGTTTTTCCGGTTAACGTCCAAGAAACCTGCGCTTCGCAGGTTTCTTTTTGCGCGCTCTTTTCGAACCCAAAAACCGCATTACGGCTTATCTTTGAAAGAAGCAGCCTGAACTGTTTATCTACCCCACCCAGTGAAGTGCATGAGGCAAAAAATCTATACACACATCCTCTCGATTGAACGACTAAAGCAGCCCATAAAGTCCTGGAAATGGCTGCTGGTTGTGCTGCTGGCTGTGCCACAGGCGCTGCTGGCCCAAAGCCAGGACAAGCGCGCCGTGCAGGCCAAACTAGCCCCCGCCTTGCAAGTAGCTTCCGCCCGAACCGCTCGAACGGTGCGCGTGAGCGTGGCCGACAAAGAAGCGTTTGAAGCGTGGGCGCGCGAGGCACTGCCCGCCGCGCAAGTGTCGCAGCCCACTGCTTCTACCCACACCCTCACGGTGACCGGGCTCGACGCCGCCGCGCTGGCCAAGCTGGCCGCCAGCCCACTCGTTGATTTTGTGGATGTTCCCGACCGGCGGGCCCGCGAAGAGCGCCGGCTGAGCAACTCCGACTTGTCGGTGAATGCCATTGCGGCGCTGCACGCCCGGTTTCCCCAGTTGGCGGGCCAGGGCCTGACCGTTTCGGTGAAAGAGCAGCCCTTTGACCCGGCCGACATAGATTTTAAGGGACGAGTGGCTACGGTAGGCCCCTTCCCCAGTCCGGCCTCCGACCACGCCACGGCCATGACCACGCTCATCGGCGGGGCCGGCAACTCCGACCCGCTCGGCCGTGGCGTGGCCCGGGAAGTGAAGCTGACCACCTCCGACTTTGCCCGCCTGCTGCCCGACGATGGCACCCAGCTCAGCCAAGCCGGGGTGTCGGTGCAAAACCATTCCTACGGCGTGGCCATTGAAAATTATTACGGCGTGGAAGCCGTGGAGTACGACCGGCAATGCCGGCAGTTTCCCGCGTTGGTGCACGTGTTTTCCTCGGGCAACTCGGGCGCGCTGGCCAGCCCGACCGGCCCGTACCAAGGCATTCCGGCGGTGGCCAACAACACCGGGCAGTTCAAGATGGCGAAGAACACGCTGAGCGTGGGCGCCACCGACCCCAGCGGGCAGGTGAGCCGCCTCAGCTCCCGGGGCCCGGCCTACGACGGCCGCGTCAAGCCCGAGTTGGTGGCATACGGCGAAGGAGGCTCCTCGGAATCGGCGGCGCTGGTTTCAGGAGTTAGCGTGCTGCTGCAGCAAGTGTACCGCGACCAGCACAACGGCGCACTGCCACCCGCGTCGTTGGTAAAAGCCGTGCTGCTGAACAGCGCCGATGACTACGGCCGTCCCGAAGTCGATTTCGTGAGCGGCTTCGGCCAGGTCGATGCGCTGGGCGCCATCAACACCATGCGCAGCGGGCAGTTTTTTACCGGCCCCGCAACGCAGGGAGTTGAGCGGGTTTTTACGATTACGGTGCCGAACGGCCAGCAACAGCTGAAAGCCACCCTGGCCTGGACCGACGCCGAAGCAGCTGCCAACGCCCCTCAAGCCCTCGTCAACGACCTTGACATGGAGTTGGTGTCCATCAGCACCGGCCAGCGGTGGCGTCCCTGGGTGCTCAGTACCTACCCGCGGGCTGACTCGCTGGCGTTGCCGGCCCGCCGCCGCGCCGACCATCTAAATAACGTGGAGCAGATTACGCTGACTGCGCCAGCAGCGGGCACCTATCAGCTGCGGGTGCGTGGCTTTGCCGTGCCCCAAGGCCCCCAGGCCTTTAGCGTGGCCTATGAAGTCAACGCTCTGGGCCTGGAGTGGACCAGCCCGGCCCGCCTGGCCAACGTGCGGCCAGGTGCTGCCACTACGCTGCGCTGGCAGTGGGCCGGCCCGGCTACCAGCGCCCGCCTGGAATACCGTCCCGCCGGCCGCACGCAGTGGCGCGTGGTCAACGCCAGCGTGAGCCTGGCTCAAAACCAGTTTTCCTGGACCGTGCCCGACACGACCACCCTGGCGCAGGTGCGTTTGGTGGCCGGCACCCGTCTTTTTCCGTCCGATACGTTCGCCATTGTGCGGCCGCCTGCCGTGCAGGTCGGCTACACCTGCACCGACGAGACGCTGCTGCAATGGCCGCGCGTGCCGGGCGCGTCGGGCTACCAGATTTACCAGTTGGGCAGTTCTCGCCTCGTGCCGTTGGCGCAAACCACCGACACCACCGCCTTGCTCAACGGCGGCCAGCTGCAAACCCGGTTTTATGCCGTGGCCCCGCTGCTACGCGGCAAAGCGACCGAGCCCGGTGCCACCATCGACTTCGCCACGCAGGGCACCACGTGTTACTTCCGCTCGTTCTTGCCGCAGCAGTTAGTGAGCGACGTCATTCGGTTCGACGTGGTGCTGGGCAGCACGTTCCGCCTCAAGGCGGCCACTTTGGAGCGCGAAGGCCCGGCGGGCTACGACGCCGTGCAGACCATTGCGCCGGTGCGGGAAACCGCCTTCGAGCTTATCGACTTGCCCGCCGCCGATGGCCGCTACGTCTACCGGGTTCGGTTGGAAAACGTGGCCGGACAAGTGTTCTACAGCAAGCCCGAGGAAGCTTTCCTGTTGCGGTTGGGTGCCGCCCAGGCGTACCCCAACCCGGTGCGCGCCGGGGAGCCCTTGTCGCTGGTGGCCAATACCAGCACGCCGGTTTCCATCCGGCTCTACGACATGCTGGGCCGGTTCCAGCGCGCAGTTGAAGTCGAAGGTGTCATCAATCAGCTGGAGACTACGGGCTTGCGGCCGGGCATGTACCTGCTGCGCATTCGCATGGAAGGCCGCGCGGAGCAAACCCTGCGGGTCGTCATCCAATAGCTAAGCTCTGCCTGAAGCCAACAAACAAAAAGCCCCGGCTCGCACGGGCCGGGGCTTTTTCAATAAGTAAAGGACAACCTGGCTACTGCCTAGTAGATGGCGCCCAAGGCAGTTTTGTCGTTGGCATTGAAGGGACGGTTCACGCCGCTGCCGATGCATGCCAGCATCCACGAATTGGGGTCGGCCGCGGCGGGCGTGCCGGGGATGAGGATGGCGCCCATCGTGCTGGCGCCTTCGTTGCTCACCGAGCCGCCGCAGCTGTAGCTCCGGTCCATGTAGTCGGTGTGGCGGAAGCCGATGCAGTGGCCCACCTCGTGCGCCAAAATGGTGGCGATGTAGGTGCTGGCATTGGCCGTGCCAATTGCCCTGGAATTCACGCGCACCGAATTGAAGGGGTTGCCGTTGGAGGGGAAGCCGGCCGAGGCCAGGTACCGGGCGCTTTTCGGCGCCTGAGACAGGGTAATTTCCGCGCCCGAAGTCACGTAGGCGAGTTTCAGCGACAGGTTCTCGGCGTTGTACCGGCGCACCACTTCTTGCGTGGCCGTGACATACGCCGCCGGCAGCTCACTCGAAGCCGTTATCGTGATGGTCCGGCCGGTGCCCGTGTTCACGGTGTTGGTGGTGCGGTACTGCTCTTCGGCGCCCACGCGCATCAACTGAGCGGGCTGGGGGTTGGCCAGGTTTTCGGGCGTGAGGAAAATGTCGCCCTCTACCACGTAGCCGCCGTCAACTTTGGTCGCGCCCTGGGCCGTGAAGCCGAGCTGCTTGATTTGGGCGAGGGCCTCCGGCGACACTTCGTCGGTGGTGGTGACGTTTTCCGTTTCTTTCGAGCACGACGAAAAGGCGAGCATCGAAGCGAGGCATAAGCCGGTTGCGAATAAGCTTTTGGTTTTCATGTGAATGGATTGTGGTGGGAGATGTGAAGACTGTGAAAAACGAGCAAACAAGCAAGGCTATGTACGCCAAGGCTTTAACTCATAGCAATGCAGTTAGCCTCTGTGTTAAATAGAAAAAGACCCCGCTTCACCCAAGCCGGGGTCTTTTTCATTAAGTAGTACCCGAAGGTGTTTCGGCTAGTACACGAAGCGGAGGGCCGTTACGTCGTTGGCGTTGAACGGACGGTTGCCGCCGCTGCCAATGCAGGCCAGCATCCACGAGTTCGGGTCGGGGCCGCTGGGCGTGCCGGGGATGAGAACAGCGCCCACCGTGCTGGCGCCTTCGTTCACGGCTGCACCGCCGCAGCTATACTGGCGGCTCATGTAGTCGGTATGGCGGAAGCCAATGCAGTGGCCCACTTCGTGTGCCAGGATGGTGGCGATGTAAGTGGTGGCGTTGGCCGTGCCAATGGCGCCGGAGTTCACGCGCACCGAATTGAAGGGGTTGCCGTTGGACGGGAAACCGGCCGAAGCCAAGTAAGAAGAGCCGGAAGGAGCGGCGGTCAGCACGATTTCGCCGCCCGAAGTAACGCGGGTGAAGCGAATGAGCAGGCCCTGCGCGTTGTAGCGACGGATGAGCTCGTCGGTCGCCGTCACGTAAGCCGAGGGCAGCGAGGTCGAAACCCGAATGCTAACCGTGCGGCCCGAGCCCACGCTTACGCGGTTGGTGGTGCGGTACTGCTCCTCGTCGCCGACGCGCAGCATCTGGTACTCCGGCTTGCTGGCCAGGTTGGCTTCGGTTACCAAAATGTCGCCTTCGACGAGGTAACCACCGTCAACTTTTTTAATCTCGTCAGTGGTCAGGCCCATTTCCTTAATCTGGGTGAGCACGGCCGGCGAGATGGCTTCGCTGGGAGCGGGGGTATTGGTAGATTCCTGCTCTTTCGAACAGGAGGAAAGTGCTAACACCGAAACGGTGCAAAGCATGGCGGTAGAAAGTACGTTTTTGACTTTCATAAGTTTGTTGTGGGTTAGGTAGTGTGAATAATGGGTGAAGGATGTATGCAATTAGGATAGAATTATTATGAACAACAATAGTGATTTAGCGAAACCTTAAAAATATTTCAAAGTATGCGTGTATAAGCGCGTATGGGCATTTATGATTATGCCGCTGGATTGTGATTGCCAAAATCTTACACAATTATGCAAATAGTTATAAAAGCAAGATTTAATTGAACTTGCGAAAGTCGGGGACTGTTTTCATCGGTTGCGCGCTAGCGGCAAGCACAGTGGAGCGCTGGGCTCCTTGAGGGCCTTTGCGAATTGTGTATCTTTGCTAGCAACCGAATTTTCGTGGAAATCTTAGTTTCCCTCAACTATATATTTTTAGCTAGTGGCTTGTTCCTCATGTTCTTCCGGCGGCGGCTGCGGCACCAAGCCGGGCGGCTGCAAATCCAATGGCGGCTGTAGCACCGGCGGCTGCAACCGCCTCAATGTGTTCGATTGGCTACAGGACGTAGCCGTGCCCGATTCTTTTGCCGGGTTTGATATTGTAGAAGTCCGCTTCAAGGGCGGCCGCAAAGAGTTTATGCGCAACGACCAGCGCCTGCCGCTGGTCACGGGCGACGCCGTGGTGGTGGACGCCGCCGGCAGCGGCTGGCACCTGGGCCACGTGAGCCTGAAAGGGGAGTTGGTGCGCCTGCAAATGCGCAAGAAGAAAGTGCCCACCGACTCCAAGGAAATCCGCAACATTCTGCGGGTGGCCACCCCCGAGGACGTGGAGCGCTGGGAAGCCGTGCGCGACCTCGAAAACGGCACCATGTTCCGGGCCCGGGCCGTGGTGGGCGAACTGCGCCTGCGCATGAAGCTCAGCGACGTGGAATACCAAGCCGACCGCACCCGCGCCCTGTTTTATTACTCGGCCGAAGACCGGGTCGACTTCCGGGAGCTGATTCGGCGCCTCGCCGATGAATTCCGGGTGCGGGTGGAAATGCGCCAAATATCTCTGCGTCAAGAAGCCGGTCGCATTGGCGGCATCGGCGTTTGCGGCCGGGAGCTGTGCTGCTCTACGTGGCTGCAGGACTTCAAGACCGTGAGCACCACGGCCGCGCGCTACCAAAACCTGAGCCTGAACCCGCAGAAATTGGCCGGCCAGTGCGGCCGCCTCAAGTGCTGCCTCAACTACGAACTCGACGCTTACCTCGACGCCCTGAAGGACATTCCGCAGGTGCAGCGGCCTTTGAAAACGTCGAGAGGGGAGGCTTTTCTGCAGAAAACCGACATCTTCCGTCGCCGCATGTGGTTTGCTTTCAAAGGCGACAACAACTGGGTGATGCTGGACACGGCCCGCGTGCGCGAGCTGTTGGACATGAACAAGCGCGGCGAAATTATTGAGAGCTTGCTGCCGCCCCGCGAGGAGGAGCCCGCCCCCGAGGTTTCGGCCATTGTGGAGGGCTCGCTGGACCGCCTCGACGACAAAATCAAGTCGAGCAGCAAGCGCTCCAAGCGTAAGAAATCGCGTCCGGAAGCGAAAGAAGGCGCCGCCCCTGTGCCAGCAGCAGAAGGCCGGACTCTTCGTGAGCCCCGCGAACCACGGGAGCCTCGGCCGCCGCGCGAAGGCCGG
This sequence comes from Hymenobacter sp., assembly GCF_036388155.1. Taxonomy (NCBI): domain Bacteria; kingdom Pseudomonadati; phylum Bacteroidota; class Cytophagia; order Cytophagales; family Hymenobacteraceae; genus Hymenobacter; species Hymenobacter sp. Next base: position 40,488 of record NZ_DASVSI010000008.1, read on the forward strand.
GAGACGCGTCCGCCGCGCGACGGGCGCCGCCCGGCCGGCGCCGCTCCTGGCGGCCCCCGCCCCCCCGAGCAAATGACGAGCCCCGGTCCCGGCGACCTGGACAATCCGGTGCCGGCGTTGGGCGATGTGCCCGAGCAGCGCGGCCGGCGTGGTGCCGCCGCCCGTCCCCTCAACCGCCGTGGCGGCCGGGGCCGGAGCGATGCCCCCCGTCCCGAAGGCGAAGCCGGCGAGCCGCGGCCCGAAGGAGGCCGCAACCGCCGCTCAGAACCCAAGGACGGCGCAAGCCAGGGGCCGCGCCGGCCCGAAGCCAACGCCGACGGCACCCCTCGCCCACCCGCTGAAAACGGCGGCGAGCCGCGTCAGCGGCAGGAAGGTGGCGAGCGGCGCGAAGGCCGTGGCGGCCGCAGCGGCCGCCGGGGCGGACGCGGGCCCGCTGCCGAAGGTGGTGCCCCCGCCAACCCCAATCCTACGCCTGCCGGCTCCTAAGCCGGCGTTACTTACTCATCGAAATTAATTTCTATGTATCAGCGCGTTGTGCTTCGCTTGGCTGCGGTTGTTGGGCTGCTGGGCACGCTCACGGCCTGCGACCCCAACCGGGTGTTCGAGGAAAATATTGACTTCCCCAACTACTCCTGGGATGTGCAGCAGAAACCGGCTTTTTCATTCGCCATTGAAGACACCACGGCCCGCTACGACGTGTTTTTTAACGTGCGGCATGCTTCGGCCTATGGGTTTTACAACCTCTACGTGAAGCACACGCTCACGGGCCCCGCTGGCCCAGTGGGCCAGCCAAAGCTGCATCAAATGCTGCTGCTGGACCCCAAAACCGGCGAGCCCAAAGGCAGCGGCACCGGCGACATCTACGACATTCAGCTATTGGCATTGCCCAACCAGCGCTTTGCCAAAGCCGGCACCTACAAGCTGACGCTGGAGCAGTACATGCGCCAGGACCAGCTGCCCGGCCTCATGGCCATGGGAATTCGCGTGGCCAAGCACACGGCGGCGAAATAAGCCCGAGTACCCACAAAAAAGCCGGCTCTGCATTGCGCAGGGTCGGCTTTTTGCTATTGGACAGAGCGTAGTGGTTGGCTATTGCAGGCGGGTTACATCGACTGCATTCGGGCCTTTTTTGCCGGCTTTGATGTTGAACTGCACCCGGTCACCTTCCTGGATTTCGTGGATGAGGCCGGTTTGGTGAACGAAGATTTCTTCTTGGTTATCGTCGGCGATGATGAAGCCGAAGCCTTTGGTGTCGTTGTAAAACTTGACGGTGCCGGTGAGCATGTGTAAGGAGCTAAAATGTTGAAAATGGCCTTGGCAAAACGCACCGGGCCGGGCCGAGGTTGGCTGCTCTGGCCGCACAAAGATAAAATCGTTGCTGCGAACGGCTTGCAGCGTCGTCAGAAAGTGCCGCGCTTTCCCAAACCTGAACAACGAGAGGGAGGGCGCGTATAGACGAGCAGTCCCATCCTTTCACACACTGCTACTCCCTTTGCGCCATGGAAAACGAGGAAGAAACCTTGAATACTGAGTCGAACGACATCGCGGGCAACCGCGTTGACGGGCCCGTGGGCAACACGGCCGCAAAACCCGGTTTGCCCGGCCATGGTACGGGTATTCCCGGCGGCGCTCCCACCACGCCCGCTACGGCGGGAGCCGGCAAAATGGACATTGACACTCCGGCCGCTTCGGCATCGAGCGAGTCGTTGGCCGCCTCCGAAATGAGTGCGGGAAAAGGCGCCGTGGACGCCGACGGTGAGGAGCAGGAAAATAAAGAAGCCAACCCGGCCAACCTCACTCCGAAGGAGACTTACGGCGGCAACTTCGGCAACAGCGTGCAGGGCAGCTACCGCGACGAAGACCGCCGCGAAAACCAAGACAGCGACCCCAACCGCGGAGAATTTGGCGCTCAAGACCTGAGAGGCACCACGCACGGCGGCTTCGGCAACCAAAACCGCATTGTGGACTACGAGCCCAAAGGGTCGGCCGAAGACCAGTACTACGGCGGCGCTGGCCGCCCCGGCGTGCAAGACAATGCCTATCGCAGCTACGATGGCCGCGACGAGCGCCCCGACAACCGCACCGAATACGGCTTCGAGCGAGGCAGCACCGCCGGCCCTACTTCGGGCCAAGCGGCAGATGCTGGCCAGGTCCGTGGCCAAAGCTTTGTGGGACCCAACGGCGACAACCGCAACCAACCTGACCGGACGGATGCCAACAGCGCGTTTCAGGTGGACAACGGTTCGGCGCAAGGCCCCGACAGCGGCTATGCTAGCGACTACGGCCACACCTCGTTGCGGGCCGGTGGACCGGCTGGCCAAGGCCAGGACCTGGCCGGCACTCCCAACCGTAACCAAACCGAAGACTACCTGCCCGTGCAGGGCGGCTCCGACAAGCAAGGCCGCGAAGAAAAGCACCCCGGCTACTCCACCAATACGCCCGAGATGGCCGACCAGCGCGGCGAGCGCCCCGGCAGCAGCCAGGGCTACGGCGACCGGGGCCGCGAAGAGCCCCGTCGTTCGCCTGACTTCAGCACTGGCGGCGAGCGAGACGGGTATGTGCAAGGCGAAAGCGGCGATACTTCGCAAGGCATGGGCTCGCGCGGCGGTTCGTACAACGACGCCTATGACGACAGCAAGCCCGGCAGCAAAGCCGGGTCGCCCCACCAAGGCGAACAACGCCTGGAAGACCGCAGCCAGAACTACGGCCAAGAGGCCCGCGCCGAAAACCGTTCAGGCTCGGGCGATGACAACAACGCCGACCACGGCGCCCCCCGGCGTAACGCTGGCCGCGACGGCGAAGGCGACGAATAGCCTGACCACTCACAAACAAAAAGGCCCGCCAGATTCTGGCGGGCCTTTTTGTTTGTGAGCACATCTTTGGGCACTACTTGGTGCCGCCCAACTGCGCTTCCGGCTTTGGCCCAGTAGTGGCTTGCTTGGCCTGCTGCATGGGGTTGGGCTGAGCGGGGGCCTGCTGCTGGAAGAGCTCGAAGCGGGAGGCGGCGGGCTGGCGGGGGAAGGCGTTGTTGGACAGGTCCGTGTCGGCCGTCTGCTGGTAGGGGTCGAGCACGAAGGAGACCACGGGCTTCTTCGTCACCATCACCTTGCTCACCTGCGCGTTGTTCTTGCGCCAGATTTCGGCCGGGATGGTCTGC
>NZ_DASVSI010000009.1:0-32908 GCF_036388155.1 Hymenobacter sp.
GCGCAGGCGCTGCCCGCGCTCGCCCGGCGGCGGAAGAGGGTGGTGGTGGTAAGTGGGCCGGGCGCGTAGGTGGGGTCGGTGGCGGCGCCGGGGGCGGGGGCCCAGGTGGCGCCGTTGTCGGTGGAGAACTCCCACTGGTAAACCGGCGTGCCCGCGCCGCCCGTGGCCGCGGCGGTGCTGGTCAGCGGCGACACGGGGCTGCCAGCGCACACGGTCTGGTCGGCGGCAATGGTGCCAGCCGTCAGGGCCGGCAGGATGGTGATGGTTACAGGGTCGGTAAAGGTGGGCGTGCAGTAGGGCGCTGACCGGTCAGGCAGCAGCAGCAGCACGCGCCGCCGATAGGAGGTCGGGCCGACCGGCAGCGAGCTTGGCGGCGTGTAACTGGCAGTTGTAACCCCGGTACCGGTATAAGGACCATTATTAAATGACGTTTCCCACTCATAAACGAACGGTAGTCCGGCGTCGCTGGAAGCACTGGCGGTGCTGGTAAGCGTGGCCGGTGGCTCTCCAGCGCATAGCGTTTGGGGGCCGGCTATGCCACCCGGTACCGGCAAATTTGGTACTAGAATGCTGCCCGAGCTTTCACGACAAAAACAGTCGGTGTCAATGCGCAGCGTCACGGTGTAGTTGCCGGGCGTAGCGTAAGTATGAGTGATGACGGAATCTGTTGCAGAAGGTGTTGTTTTAACGCCATCGCCAAAAGTCCAAGTATAGATTTTCCCAGAAAAGTTAATGGGCGGGGCCGTGAAAGTTATTTGCCGACAACCCGTTATCTCAAAGCTAGGCCCCACGCGCAGCAGGGAGCTTTGGTTGAAGTTGACCAGGCCCAGGCCGCTCAGGCGGCTGCCGCCCAGTTGTAGGCTGTCGTCGGCGTAGCCGACCTTAGCTCCCAGCGAATCGGGGAAGGGGATGAAGCCCAGCGCGGGCTGGTTGTTGCGGGCCACGTAAATCTTGCCATCGGGCGCGGCCTGCATCGAGCCCAGGTCGGCGGGCGTCGTCTGGTTCAGCGGAATGTTTTGCTCGGTGACCGGCCCGGGGCCGCTGATATCGAATTGCAGCAGCTTGGGCGGGTTGTTTACCGTGGCGTAGAGGTAGCTGCCGGGCGAAAAACTCACCCCATAGTATTTGCCTTCGCCGCTGTCCACGATGAACGGCACCTGCGGGTTGACGCTAACCTGGCCTGTACCGGTATCAAACCCAAACAGCTCGACGGTGCTGCTGCTGTCGCCCACCGCCTCGCTGTAGCGGGCCAGGGCCAGCCGCTGGCCATCGGGGGTCACCTTCATCTGGCCTTTGTAGCCCAGGGCCGCCTCGCTCGGCGCGTGCAGGCTACCTACTGTGGAGAGAATCGGCGGGTCGATGACAACTGGACCTACATAGCCGGGTGTTTGCCGCACGCGGTAGGCCAGAAAGGCATCGCCCCGGTTGTCATTGCCGGACTTGGCATCGCCCCAGCCGTGCGCGATAACCCAGATGTCGCAGCCGTTTCTGTGGAATACGCCCGTTAACTTTTCCGCCGTGCCGCGGGCCAGGGGCGTGTTTTTGGTAGCGAGGACGACGGTACCCGGCCCCCCACCCGCCGGAATCTCTATTTCCGAATAGCTCAGGCCCACGGTGCTGTTCAGGGTGAAAAGCAGGTAGCGCGTCGGTTGGCCCGGCAGCGGGATGCCCGGCAGCTTAATGGGCAGAGGGCCGTCGGTGGTGAAACGGTTGCCGGCCAGGCCGTTGCCGTTGGTCATCACGGTGCCGTCGCCGTTCCACACGGTTTCGCCGTTGCTGTAAAAGAGAATAGCCCCGTTCCTGTCCGACATCACCCCCGAGCCGGCGGGAGCATCCATCGCCCCGTTAGTGAGCACCTTCGGAAGGGAGTCGGCAGAGGCTTGGTTGAAGTCCAGCCCCGCCCGAAAGCCGAAGTACCAGGTGTTGGCAAACTTCTCATCGGCCGCGCAGTCCGGGGGCGGCGTGCCCTGGGCCAGGACCGTGGCGGCGGCGCCGCTCAGCAGCAGCAATAGCAGCGTCAGCAGCCAGCTGACTGCGGGACAAGCCCGCCCGGCCGAACTCCGGCCGTTGGCCTTGGCCAGTTGGCCGGGCTCAAACGTTTGCGGGGAAAAAGCGTTGGTATTGGATATGGTAGGGGGTAATAGCTCTGCGGGCATAGGGGAGCAGATAAGTGGTGGACCGGTAAGCGGTTGTTCAAGCAGAAAAGTGCCGCTCGCGACACTTAACAAACGACGCCTGATGGTCTGCTATTGCGAGAGAAAGCGCTACCAGCCGGTTTCAGTAAAGCTACGCACGGACATCTGGGTTTGTGCAAGGCAATGTCCGAATAGTGATGAGGCCTTGTGGCAAGGAAAATAGGCCATGCCGGTACCTTAAGCGACTTCTGGCGCTCCTTGTTTTCGGGTGTGCAAGAAGTGAATCTTCCTGCGGCTAGTTGCCCAGCCACGGCCGCACGGGCAGCGGGTCGGGGCAGCGGGCCAGGAGCTCGGTCACGCTCAGGCCCAGCCGCGGGTGCCGCACCTCCGGCCCGATTTCGGCCAATGGCACCAGCGCAAAGCGGCGCTCGGCCAGCCGGGGGTGCGGTACCGTGAGGCTGGGCTGGTCGATAAGGGCCGGGCCGTAGAGCAGAATGTCCACGTCGAGCGTGCGGCTGCCCCAGCGCTCCAGCCGCTCACGGCCAGCGGCCTGCTCGGTGGCCAGGCATTGCCCCAGCAGCTCCTCCGCCGTCAGGAACGTCCGCACTGCCAGGGCTTGGTTGAGAAAAGCGGGTTGGTCTTCGCGGCCCCAGGCAGCGGTTTCGTACAGGGCCGAAGCGGCCATTATTTCCCCCGCCACGGCCGCCAGGTGGGCCCGCGCCGTGCGCAGCAAGGCCGTCCGGTCGCCGAGGTTGCTGCCCAGCAGTAAGTAAGCCGTTACCGGAATGCTCACGCCTGGCGCTGAAAAAAATCGGCAGTCTGCTCGGCAATGAAATGCGCGGGTTCGGGCAGCGTGGCGGCCGGCCAGGGGTGCGCGCCGCCAAACATGTGCGTGGCGCCGGGCACGAGCAGCAGTTCGGCATCGGGCTTGAGCTGCTGCAGGGCGTGGGCGGCGGCGTGGGGCACGGTTTCGTCCTGGTCGCCGTGCACCAGCAGCAGGGGCTGGCGCAGGCGGCGGCGCACGTTGTGCGGGATGTCGAGGCGCGGGCGGTTGGCCACGTAGTCCTCTACTATTTGATAGTGCAGCGGCAATTGCTGGCCGGTGCGGGTGTTGGGCACGTGCAGCACGCCGGTGCGCTGCCACTCGTCGAGCATGGGCTGGGGCCAGCGCTGGTCCACGTCGGCAATGCCGGCCCAGGTGGCCACGGCTTTTATGCGCGGGTCTTCGGCGGCTTTGAGCAGCACTAGGCCGCCGCCGCGGCTGTGGCCCACCAGATACAGGCGGCTCAGGTCCAAGTCGGCGGCGGGCACGGGCGAAGCGTCGGGCTCAAAAAGCGCGTCGATGACTTGGCCAATGTCGTCGAGCTCAATGCTGAAATTGTTGCGTCCAAAAGCTTCCAGGTCCTCTAGGTCGCCGGTGCCGCCCACCACCAGGCCGTTGTGCGAGAGGTTGAGCTTGACAAAGACAAAGCCACGCCCGGCAAAAAAATCGGCCAGCAGCGGGAAGTGCCCCCAGTCCTTGAACCCTTTGAAACCGTGCACAAAAACCACCACGGGCTTGGGCTGGCCGCTGGCCTGGTAGGTGGCATCGGCTTCAAACGGCCGGCCGTGGCGGGGGCCAGTGAGCAGAAAAGGCGAACGGGTAAGCATAAAGCGAAGGTAGGAACGGTGAAATGGTGAGGTGGTGAACTGGTGAGTTTGTTGTTTAACCGGCGCGATGTACGCAAGCTGCGCAAACCGAACAGCAAACTCACCAACTCGCCACCTCACCATTTCACCATCGCCTGCCGTATCATTGTTGCCGTAATGCCCCAACAACCCACTATCACCCTCGACCAGATTCAGGCCCCCATTGCAGCCGAAATGGAGGAGTTTGAGCACAAGTTTCGCCAGTCGATGCGCACCAAGGTGCTGCTGCTCGACAAGATAATGGGCTACATCGTGAAGCGCAAGGGCAAGCAGATTCGACCCATGTTCGTGTTTCTCACGGCCCGCGCCGCCCGGCCCGAGCCCGCCACCGCCGCGGACCTGCCCGATGCTTCGTTTCGCGGCGCTGCCCTCATCGAACTGCTGCACACCGCCACGCTGGTGCACGACGACGTGGTGGACGAAAGCAATTACCGCCGCGGCTTCTTCTCCATCAATGCGTTGTGGAAGAATAAAATTGCCGTGCTCGTGGGCGACTATCTATTGTCGCGCGGCTTGCTATTGGCCTTGCAAAACGACGACTACGATTTATTGAAAATCGTGAGCAACGCGGTGCGCGAATTGAGCGAAGGTGAATTGTTGCAAATAGAAAAAGCGCGCAAGCTCGACATCACCGAAGAAGTTTATTTCGACATCATTCGCCAGAAAACGGCGTCGCTTATTGCGTCTTGCACGGCCGTGGGCGCATCGTCCGTCGGCGCCGACAAAGAGACCATTGAACGGGCCCGTTTATTCGGCGAAAAAGTAGGCATTGCCTTTCAAATAAAAGACGACTTATTTGATTACGGCACCGCCGAAATCGGCAAGCCCGTGGGCATCGACATCAAAGAAAAAAAGATGACGCTGCCGCTTATTTATGCCCTCCAGCAGGCCAGCTGGCTGGAAAGGCGCCGCGTTATCTTCAACGTGAAGAACAACGAAGGGCACCGCGACCGGGTGCAGCAGGTAATTGAATTCGTGAAAAAATCGGGCGGCCTGGACTACGCCATCAACACGATGAAAAAGTACCGTGACGATGCCCTGGAAATTCTGCACACTTTCCCAGAATCACCCAGCCGCACGTCGCTCGAACAATTAATTAATTACACGATAGAACGGGAAAAATAGGACCACAGATTAAACGGATTTTAGCGGATTACCACGGATTATTTGTGGTTCCGCACTGGCAGGTGTTAAATGCGAAAAGGCCGCTCAACTTGAGCGGCCTTTTTACTTGTGCTGTCAACTATGCCGTACTGTATGTACCGGAGTTGAGATATGGCGGAATCACAAAGAATACGTTTAATCTGCGGTCGCGACCTGGTAGCTCACTTCCTTGGCGTCGCTCACTTTGAACGTCACGCCGTCGAAGGTGCTGTCGACTTCCAGCGTGTGAACGATGTCGCAGCCGGGGCACTTCACTTCTTCAATTTCGTGGTTGTCGGCGTGTTCAGGCGAGTCGGCTTGGTCGTTGGGGGCTGGCACGCCGAGCAGGTCGGTGAAGACTTCGGTGTTGCACGACGAGCACTCAAACTTGAGACCGACGGCGCGGCCTTGCAGGTCGGCGAGCGGTGCGGGCGAGTTGGGTTGTTGCTGAATCCACATAAGGCAAGGGTGTTAGGGGGAAGAAAGGAAGGGAAGAAGAGCGCCGAGGCCCGGTTGAGGTTTACGGGCTGGGTTGAAAAAAGATGAACCGGCCCCAGCCGACAGCTATTTTTGAACCCCCGCACCCGAGCGCCCCCTCGACTCATGACCATGGTAAAATCTGCTGACCACGCCCTGCCCGCCCGTTTTTCCCTGCCGCGGGTGCCGCGCTGGCGCTCCTTGCTGCGCTCCTTCGCCCTGGCCAAAGACCCGCTGCCCGTGTTGGACGCCACCCTTGCCCGCTACGGCGACACCGTGGAGCTGTTCATTGGCGGCATGGAAAAAAGCATTCTCACCCGCGACCCCGGCCTGACGCAGCACATCCTCCAGAAAAACCACCGCAACTACGCCAAATCGAAGTTTACGCAGGGTTTCTCGCGCTACATCGGCCACGGCTTGCTCACCAACGAGGGACCCGACTGGCTGCGGCAGCGCCGGCTCATTCAGCCCGGCTTTCACCGGCAGCGGGTGGCGGGCCTCACTGGCCTGATGCAGGAAATAACGGCCGAAACGCTGGCCCCACTGGTAGCCCAGGCCGGCAGCGCAGGCGGCACTACCACGGTGGAGGTGCATGAATTGATGACGCGGCTCACCTTTCGCATCATCGCCCGCTCGGTGTTCAGCACCAACTTTCCCGAAGCCGAACTCGACCGGCTGGCCGGGCTCATCACCGAAATCCAGGCGTTTTTCGTGCGCTCCATTCGGCAGCCGTATTTGAAGCCTTGGTTCCAGCTGCGCGGGCAGTTCAGCCGGCACGATGCGCTGGCGGCCGAGCTGCGCGCGCTGTTGGCCAACCTCGTGGCCCAGCGCCAGCAAGCCAACGCCCAGCCCACCGCCACCCCGCCCGACGACCTGCTGCAAATGCTGCTCGACGTGCGCTACGAGGACACCGGCGAGCCCATGACCCCCGAGCGCGTCATCGACGAATCCCTCATTCTGCTGGTGGCCGGCCACGAAACCAGCGCCAACGCCCTCACCTGGCTTACCTACCTGCTCGCGCATCACCCCCAGGAGGCCGCCGTCATTCAAGCAGAAATGGCCGCCGTGCTGGCCGGCCGCACGCCCGCATTCGAGGACTTGCCCCGCCTGGGCACGGCTCTATATGCGGTGCAGGAGGCCATGCGCATCTATCCGCCTGCCTGGATGGTAGACCGCGTGGCCCTGGCCGACGACGAGTACAACGGCCTGCGGATTCCGCAGGGCACGCTGTTTTCGCTCTATTTCCACGGCCTCCACCACGACGCCAAGTATTGGGAGGCGCCCGAGGAGTTTCGCCCCGGCCGCTTCGCGCCCGGCCAGCCCCGGCCGGTGCAGCCGTTTGCTTACGTGCCCTTCGGGGGCGGGCCGCGCCTGTGCATCGGCATGCAGTTCGCCCTCACCGAAATGCAGCTTGTGACGCTGGAGCTGCTCCGGCAGTTCGACGTGGAGTGGGTGGCCGGACAGGCCTCCGTGACCATGCAGCCGCTCATCACGCTGCGGCCGAAGAATGATTTTCGGGTGCGCCTGCGGCTGCGCTAGAGCATCCAGTGGCTGTACGGAACCGCTTCCTGGCTGGCGGGCACAGCGGCTTTGGCGGGGGCGAAGTGGTAGGTGAGCACCGGTGGGAAGGCGTGGGTGGCCACAAATTCGGCGGTGCGGGTCCGGAACAAGCTGCTCAGGCTGGAGCGCACGTGGTTCGGAATGATGACCAAGTCCGCCTGCACCTGTTGCGCGTATTGTTCGATGCCGGCCGTGGTGCTGCCGGCGTTGAACTCGGCCAGCCTGGGGGCGCGCAGCTGGGTGCGTTGGGCAAAATCCTTCATGCGCTGGTGCGCCGCAAAGGCGTCACGGTCGCCCACCACGTGCAGCAGGTGCAGGGTGGCTTCCGGAAACGTGGCCAGCATCTCGCGCAGCGGCCCCACGGCTTGCAGGGTTTCTTCGGTGAAGTCGGAGGGAAAGATGATGTTTTTCACCTCGAACGGCACGTGGCGGTGCTTCACGGCCAGCACCGGGCACGGCGCCAGCCGTATCATGCGCTCGGTGTTTGAGCTCACGAAAAAGTGCGCCGCTCCGCTGTGGCTCCGCGCGCCCATCACCACCAAGTCGGCGCTGTAGCGCTCAATGGCCCGAAGAATGCTTTCTTCCACCGGCCCGGTTTTGATGGTTTCCTGCACCGGCACGTCGCCCGCAAGGTCCGCACCCTCCACCAGGAGCCCCAGCAGGCGGCGTTTGGTGGCTTCCATCAGCTTGATGGGGTAGATGGCGTCGATGCCCGGGCCGCCCACGGCGCCGCCCAGCGTGCTAAAGCCGCCCGACGAGTCGTCTAGGTCTTCCAGCACGTGCAGCAGCGTGACGGTGCCGCCTGCTTGCCGGGCCAACTGCAGCGCCACCTCGTAGGCGTGGTGGGCTTCGGGCGAGAAATCGGTGGGTACCAGAAAGTTTTTCATGGCCGAAAAAATTAGGTTTCATCCGCCAGGGAGACGGCGCCGCACAGCCGCCGCTTATCCCCGAAGAACGAGGCCTAATATACCGATTTATCGCCTAGATTTCAAGCTCATAGGTCCCTATTATTAGTGGCGTATGCTTGTGCTGATGGATGCTAAAAGCATGGTCGTGCGGATGACGAAGGCACGGTCATACAGATAATAAAAAGGAACGGTCATGCTGATTTGGTGCATGTACCAACTGTTCGCAAGCCCTCAACGGCAGCCTATTCCTTGAGCAATTTATCGACGGTGCGGTTGAAGCCGGCAATTTCCTCTTCGTAGTACTTGCCCGTGCCCGGCCCTGCGAAGCCCGTGTGAATCTTGCGCACGTTGCCCTTTTTGTCGAGGAAAATGGTGGTGGGGAAAGCCAGGAACTTGGCCAGCTGCGGCATCGACTTGGCCACCGAGTCCTTGTTGCTTACGCCGGCCACCGCCAGCTCGTAGCCAATGTTGAACCGCTCGCGCATGTTGCGCAGCCGGGCCGCGGCCACTTTGTAGTCGGGGCTGCGCTCGTAGCCCAGGCCGATGACCTCCACGCCGCGGGCCTTGTTTTTCTCGTACCAGGGCGCCAGGAAGTTGGTTTCGTCCATGCAGTTGGGGCACCACGAGCCCAGCACCTGCACCACCACCACCTTGCCGCGGTACTTGGGAGCGGTGGGTTCCACCACGCCGCCCTCAAATACGCTGGGGAACTTGAAATTCAGCCGGCTTTCGCCCTTTTTGAGGTAGGTGAGGGTGTCGGCGTCGGGCAGTTTGGCCGTGGGGTCTTTCACGGCGGTCCAGGTTTCGTGGCCGGACTTGCCGGAGTAAAAGTTGCCGGTAATCTTGGTGGAGCCTTGCAGCTTGCCGTCGAACAAGAAGCCGTGGCTGCCGTCGAAGGTCGAGAGCACCATGTCCACGTTGGGGTCTTGGTTGACGAGGTTGCCGGCCAGGTAGCGGTAGTCGCCGGTGGTGGTCAGGAAGGTGCCGACCACTTGGTTGCCGGTTTGCTTAAAAACGCCCACGGCCGGGTATTTTGCGCCGGTTTCGTCCTTAAACTCGGCGCGCCAGGTGCCGGAGACGTTGCGCGTATCGCCCGGCATGGGGGGCTGGGGCGTGTTGGCGCCGGCCATGGCCACCAGCGGAATGCGGTAGGGCGTTTTGCTGTCGTACTTCACCCACGTGCCCTTGATTTTGTTGTCGCCGTCGGCCCGCACCACCAGCGCCGCGTCGAACGCGTGCAGGCGGATGGTGGTCGAGTCGCCCACGGTTTTGATGTCCTCGCAGCGCAGCCGCTCGTCGCCGTTTAGGCCTTTGTTTACCAGGTACACCACCGGCTGGCCGTTCTCAACGGCCACGTCGAGCCGGAAAGGGGTGGCCCGCTGCTGGGCCATCAGGAAGCCGTGCCACGGGCCGGGCTTTAGGCCCGCAGGCATGATGGTGGCCTGGGGCGCGTCGGCGGTGGCGGTTTCTTTTTTGTCGGAGGATTGGCAGGCGGCCAAGTTCAGGCCCAGAGCGGCCGTAGCCAGCAGGCGAAGGGAAATGCTATTCATAAGTAACCGCAAAAATGCAAACGGAAGCTCCACAACCCATGCCCGTGGCAATAGGTTGCGGCCGGTGCGTTGCTTACCGCCACACCTTAAGGAGTGAAAACGCCTGAAATAACCCGAACGCCGCCTTGAAATACTTCGTTACTCAGTAAAAAACTGCATCTGCTTGCGGGGTTAGGTCCTACTTCCCGCGGGCACTACATTTGCACCACCACTCTTTTACCTAAGTATCCTATGGCTTTCGACCTGGAAATGATTCGCACGGTGTACGCCGGCATGGGTTCCCGCATCGAAGCGGCCCGCGCTGCCGTGGCGCGCCCGCTCACCCTCACCGAAAAAATCCTCTACGCCCACCTCTACGGCGGCGAAGTAAAGCAGGCCTACGAGCGCGGCGTTTCTTACGTCGATTTCGCCCCCGACCGCGTGGCCATGCAGGACGCCACCGCCCAAATGGCGCTGCTCCAGTTCATGCAGGCCGGCAAGCCCACCGCGGCCGTGCCCAGCACCGTGCACTGCGACCACCTCATTCAGGCCAAGGACGGCGCCACCGCCGACTTGGCTGAAGCTAACGCCGAAAACAAGGAAGTGTACGACTTCCTGGCTTCGGTTTCCAACAAATACGGCATCGGCTTCTGGAAGCCCGGCGCCGGCATTATCCACCAAGTGGTGCTCGAAAACTACGCCTTCCCCGGCGGCATGATGATTGGCACCGACTCCCACACCCCCAACGCGGGCGGCCTGGGCATGATTGCCATCGGCGTGGGCGGTGCCGACGCCGTGGACGTGATGGCCGGCATGGCGTGGGAATTGAAGTTCCCGAAGGTGATTGGCGTGAAATTGACCGGCAAGCTCAACGGCTGGACCGCCCCCAAAGACGTCATCCTGAAAGTAGCCGGCATCCTGACCGTGAAAGGCGGCACCGGCGCCATCGTGGAGTACTTCGGCGAAGGCGCGGAGAGCCTGAGCTGCACCGGCAAAGCCACCATCTGCAACATGGGTGCGGAAATTGGGGCTACGACCTCGGTGTTCAACTACGACGAGAAGATGGCCGACTACCTGCGCAGCACCGGCCGCGCCGAAATCGCTGACGCCGCTTCGGCCATTGCCGCCCACCTGCGCGCCGACGACGAAGTGTACGCCCAGCCCGAGCGCTTCTACGACCAGCTCATCGAAATCAACCTGTCCGAGTTGGAGCCCCACGTGAACGGCCCCTTCACCCCGGACGCCGCCTGGCCCATCTCGCAGTTTGCCGCCGCGGTGCGCGAGCACGGCTGGCCCGCCAAGCTGGAAGTCGGCCTCATCGGTTCCTGCACCAACTCTTCGTACGAAGACATCACCCGCGCCGCCTCCATCGCCAAGCAGGCCGTGGAGAAAGGCCTGCACGTGAACGCCGACTTCACCGTGACGCCCGGCTCGGAGCTGGTGCGCTACACCGTGGCCCGCGACGGCCTCCTCGACACGTTTGCCGAGATGGGCGGCGTGGTACTCGCTAACGCCTGCGGCCCGTGCATCGGCCAGTGGGCCCGCCACACCGACGACCCCAAGCGCAAGAACTCCATCATCACGAGCTTCAACCGCAACTTCGCCAAGCGCAACGACGGCAACCCGAACACCCACGCTTTCGTGGCTTCACCCGAAATCGTGACGGCTTTCGCCATCGCCGGCGACCTGACCTTCAACCCCCTCACCGACACCTTGCAAGGCACCAACGGCCCCGTGAAGCTCGACGAGCCGCACGGCGTGGAGACGCCTCCGCGCGGCTACGCCGTGGAGGACGCCGGCTTCCAGGCCCCGGCCGAGGACGGCAGCGCCGTGCAAGTGCTGGTGAGCCCCGCTTCCGACCGCCTGCAGCTGCTCGACCCCTTCCGGCCCTGGGAAGGCACCGACCTGAAAGGGTTGCGTCTGCTCATCAAGGCGCAGGGCAAGTGCACGACGGACCACATTTCGATGGCCGGTCCCTGGCTGAAATACCGCGGCCACCTGGACAATATCTCCAACAACATGCTCATCGGGGCCACCAACGCCTTCAACGGCGAGGCCAACCGCGTGTGCGACTACACCACCCAGGGCGACGGCTACACCACCGTGCCCCAGGCGGCCCGCAACTACAAGGCCATGGGCATTGGCTCGGTGGTGATAGGCGACGAGAACTACGGCGAAGGCAGCTCGCGTGAGCACGCCGCTATGGAGCCCCGCCACCTCGGCGTGCGCGCCGTGATTGTGAAGAGCTTCGCCCGCATCCACGAAACCAACCTCAAGAAGCAGGGCATGCTGGCCCTGACCTTCGCCAACAAGGCCGACTACGACCTCATCGAGGAGGGCGACCTCATCGACATCCTCGGCCTGACCACCTTCGCCCCCGGCCAGCCCTTGCAGGCCCGCCTGCACCACCCCGATGGCGACACCGACCTCATCACCCTCAACCACACCTACAACGCGGGTCAGATTGAGTGGTTCAAGGCCGGCTCGGCCCTGAACTTGATTCGGATGATGGAGCACGGCGAAGCCCAAATGTCGCAGAAGTAAGCCGGTTGCAGTAGCAGCCTAAGCCGCAACGGCCGCCTCAGGAGACTGGGGCGGCCGTTTTGCTGTGTTTATGCTCCAATTTTGAACCTTATGATTACGTTGCTCATTCGGAGTTGCACTCCGAATGCCGCCTGCTGGGGGCTTGCAGCCCCAATTGTCGAACAACACTGGGCGGTGAAAGCGGAGTAGAACTCCGCAGCAGGCGGCATTCGGAGTGCAACTCCGAATAAGCAGCGTTGAGCTAAGAGCTAACCCAGAAATAACACATCCAACAGGCCGCCTTGCTCGGCGTAATTGGAGGCAGAGCTGTAGAGGTAGTGTTCAGCTTCGCACACCAACTCGGCCCGGACAGGGTTCTGGTGCAAATAGTGTAGCTTTTGCAGCGTGAAGTCCCGGGTGATTAGTTCTTTGGCCTCATTGCCTTCCTGCCAAAATTTGTAGATTTCGCTTTTGGCATCCGTGCGGGCGTTGTAGGCAAAGCGGTGCAGCATCCACTGGCGGCGGCTTTCGGGGTCGCGCTGGATGGCGGTGGTGATGGCCTTGCTGGTGTAGCGCTTATAATCGCGCAGAATGTCGGACAGGTGCTTTTCGGGCGCTGCGCCGGCGATAAGGTGCAAATGATTGCTCATCAGGCACCATGCATAAAGCTCAAGCCCTTTGTGCTGCTGGCAGTAGCGTAGTGCTTCGACAATGACGTGACGGTAGCCGGGCCGGGTGAATACATCAACCCAATCCACCACGGTCATGGTAAGAAAGTACACGTGGTCGGGAAAAATCCGGTTTTTCTGGCCCATTAATGCGCAATTTCCTTTGCTCTTGCTCTTTCGGAGTTACCCCTTACTTTCGGAGTTACACTCCGAAAGTAAGGGGTTGCGGAGTTAAACTCCGCTTAGGTGGGCGTTGTCGTTCAACGATTGGGGCTGTAAGCCCCGGGCAGGCGGCATTCGGAGTGCAACTCCGAATGAGCAGCGGGGTGCAAGCAGTAATGAACGGCTGAGATACAACCCAGAGGCGAGGAAGAAACAACACTTTCTTCAATGCTTGACGTACACCCGTGAACGTATTATTCTATAAAACAGAACAATAACGACATGGATACGCTCGTCTATCTAAAGAACATGCTGCGCGATAAGCAGGTGGCCTCCTTCACGCCGACCTCCGCCTTTGCCATTGAAAGGATATGCAGCCGAATTGATTTCGGCCAAAGAAATGTGATTGTGGAATACGGTCCGGGGACCGGCGTTTTCACCCACTATCTCCTGGGCCATCTGACTCACGATTCCGTGCTGATTCTGATTGAGCGCAACGAAGACTTCGTGCACATCCTCCGCGAGACCTTCCACGACCCGCGGCTGTTCGTCTTTCACGAAAGCGCCGAGAACGTGGCGCAGGTATTGGCCGATTGCCACGAAGAGCAAGCCGATTACATCGTTTCGGGCATTCCGTTCTCGTTCCTGCCGCATGAGTTGCGCGCCACCATCGTTGCCAGCTCGCATGAGTGCCTGAAGCCGGGCGGCAGGTTTCTGGCTTACCAGACGTTTTTCCAGATGGACCGCTTCTTAAGAGACTACCTGGACCGGCGTTTCAGGGCTGTTGAAACAGAAATATATCTGTTCAACGCGCCCCCGCTCAAGGTATTCGAGGCCGTGAAGTAGCGGCCGAACCATATGCTGCGCCGGCGTGGACATTCAGCTGCTTCTTTAGGCTGTTGGGCTGGGTAGCTTAGGAGCATCCAGGGCCGCGAAGTGCCGCAGGCGGTAGCAGTTCATGGCCGTTTCGCCGAGTTGCTCGATGAGGCGGTAGTTGGCCACGGCGCCCACGGCCGCTCCGATGACGGGTACGAGCTGGGCCATTTTGGCGAGGTCGATGTAGTCGCGGTACTCCTGCTGGAAGGTGCGCCAGTCGAACTCGTGCACGTCGGTGGGCAGGGTGTGGCGGTAGGTGTCCCAGGCCGCGAGGCGGCGGTAGGTTTCGTTGCGGGTGTGCTGGCTGCTAAAGGCCAGCTGGAAGATGTGCAGCAGGTAAAGCCGCTCGGTGTAGTCCCGCACGTCGTGGCCGTAAAGGGCCGCCACATCGAAAAGGAGCTTGATTTTGAACCCCAGCAACAAAGGAAAGTCGGCGAGGCCCAGCAGGAAGCCGCCCGCACCGGTCACGGCGCCCTCGGCGGTGGCCATGGTGCGGTAGTTATTGATTTGGCCGCGCACGGCCAGCTCGCGCGTGGCCAGACTGGCGTCGCCCAGGGGCTGGCGGGTGGTGTGCTGAGAGCCGAACAGCACGCCGCGCACCATCTGCTTGATGGCGGCCGTGATGGCCAAGTGCACCTTTTCGGGCAGTAGGGCGTTGAGCCGCATTTGCACGCGCCGGGCCAGGTTATTGAGGAAGGAGGGCGGCCGCTGCATCTTCTGCTGCCAGGCCTGGAGTTCGAGGCGGGCTTGCTGTTCTTCGGGAGTCATGGGAGTAGTGCGAACGATGTAGAGACGCATATTTGCGTCTTGTCGGTGAACAAAATCGGCGAAACCGCCCCTCACGACTAGACGCAAATATGCGTCCTTACATCGTTCGCGCTACAGCGTAGCGGGTTGCGCCGTCTGGTTTTCGCGGGGCTTCTGCACCAAGTAGTAGTAGGCCAAAATGCCCAGCCCAATAAAGAAGGGCACCAGCGCCAGGTGCTTGCCCGTGACGTAGGGCGCCACCAGCACCGTGTCAAACCCGAAAAACTCGCTGGTCATCCAGTAGGAGTTGGCCGTAATCCAGAACACGATGGCCAGGTTGTGAGCCAGTTCTGAGGCGTAGGCGCGGGTGCGCCAGGCAATGACGAGGGCAATGCCCAGCGTAGGCACCACCATGGCCAGGCCCAGTGGCCGCCATACCATGCACCAGGCCACGTCTTTCAGGAGCCAGAATAGGATGTGCGTGTTTTCCATTTTCCGGTACGCGGCCGGGATGCTGTACACGTCGGCTTCGGGGGTGGGGGCGGGGATGGGCATAAGCCCAAAAATAAGCGGTTCGACTACTTGCCCGGCTCTTCGATGCCCAGCGCCTGCAATTGCTTTGCATACTTCTGGTAAATCACCCGCAAATCGGCGTTGTGCTTGTCGGCGTCGACGCCGATGCTCACGTTGCGGGCGTGGAAGCGGTGCAGGTGGCTGATGTGCGGGCACAGCACCGGCAGCTGCCCGGCCAGCAGGAAGCGCACGTACAAGTCCAGGTCTTCGGCCATGGCCAGCTCGCCGTCGTAGCCGCCCACCTGGTCTACGAAAGCGCGGCTGTAGCACACGTTCCCTTGGATGAAGTGCTCGGCCCGAAAAATGGCCCGGAGCATGTCGGTGGGCGTGTCGAACTGCCAGGCGTAGTAGTCCTCGTGGGGCAGGTAGCGGCCGTGCTCGTCCACGCGCAGGAAGTCGGCCACGAACCAGGGGCGGTCCGGGTAGGCCAGGATTTGCGCCGCGTAGTGGTGCAACGTGCGTTGCAGCAGGATGTCGTCGTCGTCCAGGGGCACCACCCAGGCGTCGGCCGGGGCTTCCTGGATGAGACTGTTGCGGGCCCGGCCGGCCAGCTGGCGGCCCGCCGAGTGCCAGTGGCGCAGCGGCGGGCCGGGCTGGGCGGCGGCGTCGCGCAGGTAGGCGGCCGTGCCGTCGCGTGAGCCGTTGTCGTAAAGTAGGTGTTCGAACGAGAAATCGAGGGGCGCGCTCACGGTGGCGCGCACGCTGGCCACGGCTTCGGGCAGCAGCTCCCGGCGCTGGTGGGTGGGGGTAATAACGGCAAAGTGCATGGCCTGCTTGTTCGGCCGCGGGCCGAAAAGGTTGCCGGGCGCGGCGCGCTATTTCGTGCTGATGTTGCTTTTCAGCCAGGTGTTCAGCTCGCCGGCAGCGGCCAGGTCGCGCACTTTTTCTAGCGGCTTGTTGGTGGGCAGGCCTCCGAGGGCGTACACTTTCAGCATGGATTGCACGCCCTCGGCGTTCAGCGTCAGGGCGTCTTTCACGTCGGGGTGCTGCAGGCTGTAGCGCGTCCAGCCGGCCATGAAGGCCACGAGCAGGTCCGACTGTTTGCCCGCCAGCTCGCCCACGTAGGGCTGCAGGCCGATGGATACGTTGGGGCTGCCGCTGGCCCATTCCACCAGAAACCGCTGGGCCTGCTTGCGGCGGCTCAGGTCTTGGTTGGCGGGCGTCGCTTCCAGCCAGTTGATGGTATTGATGACCTGGGGCTCGTATTTGGCGAAGTCGTCGGGCTTGCTCAGGGTGTATTGCGCCGGCACGTCGAAGGTTTGGGCCGAAGCCAGGGCGGGCAGGCCACCAAGTACGAAAGCAAGTAGAAGCTTCTTCATGAAAGGGCAGGGGCAGGGAAAGCGCTCAAGGTAGGCAGCGGGCGGCAAACGGCTGCCCGGGCCGCCCGCCCTTTCGCGCCAGCAACCAAGCCCCTGCCGTTACTTTGCCCCACCATGACACAGCAGGCTATTTTCAATTGGAGCGGGGGCAAGGATTCGGCCCTGGCGCTCTACAAAGTGCGGGAAAGCGGGCGCTACCACGTCCAAACCCTGCTTACCACCGTGAGCGAGCCGTACCAGCGCATTTCCATGCACGGCGTGCGCACGGCCCTGCTCGACCAGCAGGCCGACCGCCTCGGGTTGCCCTGCCGCAAGCTTTTCCTGCCCGAAATGCCCAGCATGGACGCCTACGAGCACCTGATGAGCACCACGCTGCACGAGCTAAAAAGCCAAGGCGCCGAGGTGGCCATTTTCGGCGACATCTTCCTGGAAGACCTGCGGCAGTACCGCGAAAACAAGCTGGCCGAAGCCGGCTGGCAGGCCGCGTTTCCGCTGTGGGGCGTGCCGACGGCCGAACTGATGCGCGAGTTTTTGGGCCTAGGCTTCAAAACCATCACCACCTGCGTCAACGAGAAATACCTGGACCAAAGCTTCGTGGGCCGCGTCATCGACGAGCAGTTCCTGCGTGACCTGCCGCCCAACGTCGACCCCTGCGGCGAAAACGGCGAGTTCCACACCTTCGTCTTCGACGGGCCTCTGTTCCCGGAGCCCATTGCGTTCGAGAAAGGCGAAATCGTGTACCGCAAATACACCCCCGCGCCCAAAGCCGACAACTCCGACTACGAATGCGGCGACGGCGACAACCCCAACCCGTTCAACACGGGCTTCTGGTACTGCGACTTGGTGTGAATAAAACCGTCATGCAGAGCGCAGCGAAGCATCTCGCGTGTGGTAGCGACTCAATCGTTAGGACGAAGCGGGCGAGATGTCTCGGCTGCGCTCGACAGGACGTTCTGATGTGATTACCACTGCGCTAAAAATGCTTCGCTGCTGCGTCAGCAGAAGCTCCGGTTTCCGCCGCATCCAGCGAATGACTCAGCGCTTGGGCCGCTTGCACGATGCTATCTGGGTAGCCGGCCCGGGCCAGCAGGCGGATGGCGTTGCGAGTGGTGAGGGGGCCGGGTTTGAGGAGGAAGTCGAAGTACCAATCCGTTTCGGTTACAGTTTCGGAGAAGTGGTATTCGGTGAATGCCGGTGCGAGCAGGGCGCCCAATTCGCCGTCGTGCGTGGAGGCCACCACCAGGCTGCGCGGCTGTAAATAGGCCAGCACGGCCTGCGTGGCGGCAATGCGCTCCACCGTGTTGGTGCCCTTGAATAGCTCGTCGAGAATGAACAGATAGCCGCCCGCGCCCGCCTCGGCCGCCCGAATGAAGCCAAGAATGGTTTCGGCCTCGGCGAAATAGTAGCTCTTCCCCTCGGTCAGGCTGTCGGCCAGGTTGATGCTGGACACCACCCGCCGAAACGGGGCCGCATACGCCGTGGCCGGGCAGGTGGCAATGGTTTGGGCCAGCAGCGCACTGAGCCCAATGCTGCGCATGAAGGTGGTTTTGCCCGACATGTTGGAGCCGGTCAGCAGCACGCTGTCCTGGGCCACGGCCAAGTCGTTCGGCACGCAGCCGGGCACCAGCGGGTTGTAAGCGCCCGTAAGGTGCAGGCCCGTTTCGGCCGTGAAGCGCGGCGCGCAGTGCCCGTGCCGTGCTCGAAACCCTGCCACCGCGAGGGCGCAATCGACGTAGCCCACGCCCTCGTACACGGCCCGGATGGCGCCCGCCTGCTGCTCCATGTCGCGCCGGCAGCTACGGTACACGATGAAATCGAGGAGCAGCACAATTTTGAAGTACTGCAACAGGAGCCAGGGCAGGGCCGCAATATCCGACTGCAATTTGTCCTCCACCTGCAAAAATGCCACTTTATTCACAATAGAGCCCACCCGGCTTAGGGGTTCAGCCAACCCGCGCACCGCGCCAAGCGGCATTTCTAGCTTGAGCAGGCCCCGCCCGGCGCGGTACAGGTTGCCCAATTGCCGCATGGGCCGCACTCCGGCCACTACGCGCGAGCGGTAAAAAAAATGCAGCACCGAGTGCAGCAGAAACAGCACGGCCGTGCCCAGCCACAGCGCGGGCTGCCAGAAGCCGCCCACCACCGTGGCAAACAAGAGTAGCACCAGGGCCGGCGCGGCGGCCGTCCAGGCCAGTTCCGGCAGCGCCTTGCCCGCCAGCAAGTCAGCCAGATAATACGCGTCCGTAGAAGCGAGACGGTGCAGCGCCAGCAGCGCCTGGCCGCGCGGCACAGGTTCGGCAAAAACCTGGGCGGCGCGGTCGAATTCGGCCAGCGCCGGCTCGTCGTTCAGGGGGCTGCGGAGGCGGTGATAGAGGCACTGCTGGCCCACTCGGCTGGCCGTACCGTCGAGCAAGGCAAACAGGTCGTCGCCGTTGAGGTCGGTCCAGGTTTGGTCGTCGAGGCGGTGGTAGGCGGGCTCGGCGGCTACTGCGTCGTGGTAGCGGGCAATGAGCGGGAAGTTGCGAAAGCGCGGCGACGGGGCGCGCCACTCGGCTTCGAGCAGGGCCAGTTGGTCAGCGGTTGAAGTCCACATGGGTGAGGGAGGGCCGTGGTACCCAACTGTGGGCCGGTGGCTGGACAAAAGTACGGGCGAGGTTACCACCCGGCCGGTTTTTCATTTCTGCCGTACTTGGCAGCGGCGACGCCCTTTTTCACTTACCCCGCCGCCACGCTCATGCCCCTTACCTTCCGAAAAGTACTGAAAGGCATTACCTACACCGCCGTTGGCATCGGCGGCGTCCTGGCGACCTACGTGGCGTCGGCTTTCGTGCTTTCGCGCATTCCCGTGGCCAAGGCCCAGCCCAACGCCTCGCCCGACGTGCCGGTGTACCTGCACTCCAACGGCGTGCACACCGACATTGTGGTGCCCGTCCGAACCGAGCAGATGGACTGGAGCCAGCAGCTGCCTTACAGCAACATTCCCTCCGGCGACACCACCCTGCGCTACATCGCCTTCGGCTGGGGCGATAAGGGCTTTTACCTCGACACGCCCACCTGGGCCGACCTCAAGTTCAGCACCGCTTTCGTGGCGGCGTTTTGGCTGGGCTCCTCGGCGGTGCACGCCACCTACCTGCGCCAGCTCACGCCGGGCCCCGATACCGTGCCGCTCCACCTCAGCCGCGACGAGTACGCCCGGCTCATCGCCTACATCCAACAGAGTTTCAAGTACGACGCCGCCGGGCGCGTGCAGCACATTCGCGGCCACAGCTACGGCCCGGACGATGCCTTCTATGAGGCCAAGCGCGTGTACAGCTTCCTTTACACCTGCAACACCTGGACCAACAACGCCCTGAAAGCCAGCGGCCAAAAAGCCTGCCTCTGGACACCCTACGACGGCGGCCTGCTGCATCAGTACGGCCGTTAGGCGGGGTAATCTATAAAAGCGGTCATGCAGAGCGCAGCGAAGCATCTCGCCCGCCACCAGTAACTCTTTTCAACGATTGATTTACAACCCCACGCGAGAAGCTTCGCTGCGCTCTGCATGTCCGTTCTTTTGATTCATTCCCGCACGTAAACGCCCGAAAACAAACCGGCCCCGCTGGCTGCCAAGCCAACGGGGCCGTTGTGGGTAGAACCGTCGCGGTGACGGTCGCAAAAGGAGTTAGTTGAGCCACACATCCGCCACGCGCTCAAAGCGGTGGGCGGCAAAAGCACCGTAGGGACGCTCGGCATAAAAACCGAGGACATGGACTTGGGGCTGACCGCTGCGCACGTGCGGCAGCACGCGCACGGGGTACACACGGCCTGCTTCGGGCCAGTCGCCTACGTAGTCGGCAGGACGTTGCGCGTCGTTCACACAACGAGCAAATTGCTGCAAAGGCAGCGGTGTTGGAAGCTTCACGTTTGACATGTCCAAAGATACAAATTATTCGATAAACTAAAAAATTTGGAAAAAAATTATTTAGTCTTTTTTGCAGGGAATGCAATGAATATGCCCGATTAAGCAGGACTATCCCGCGAAGCCTTTCAACGTACGCAGTGGGTAGGCCTGTGGATTGTAGGAGCTAGTGAAAACTAACTACTAAAATAGTTAGTAAATAGCGTCCCCAATGCGTCTGGTCAGACGCTTGGAAACACCTATGCTTACGTCCCTCCACGACTTCATTGCGGGTGGTCTTCTGACCACTCGCGAACTGCCCTTGTTTGGTTGCCCGGTGCCCGCCGGCTTCCCCTCGCCCGCCGACGACCACCTCGAGGCCTCCTTCGACCTGACGAAGCACTTGTTCCGGCATCCGGCCTCTACTTTTCTGGCCCGCGTCAGCGGCGAGTCCATGACCGGAGCGGGCATTCACCCCGGCGATTTGGTGGCCGTGGACCGCGCGCTAGAGCCCCGGCACGGCAGCATCGTGGTGGCCGTGGTGGAGGGGGAGCACACCATCAAACGGCTGCAATTGCGGGCCGGGCAGCCCTGGCTAGTGGCCGAAAATGCGCGCTACCCGCCCGTCCCCGTGAGCCACGAAGCGGGCCTGTTGGTGTGGGGCGTGGTCACGCACGTCATTCACGCGCTGGGCGACCACCAAGTAGCCGCCGTGCAGTAGGTTTTTGTTTGAAATTGCTAACCTCCCTTGCATCATGTTTGCCCTCGTCGACTGCAATAATTTTTACGTGTCCTGCGAGCGGGTGTTTGCGCCGCACCTGAACGGCCGCCCTGTGGTGGTGCTGTCCAACAACGACGGTTGCCTAATTTCGCGCTCCAACGAAGCCAAGGCCCTGGGCCTGAAGATGGGCGAGCCCTACCACCTGGTACGGCCCCTGCTGGAGCAGCACGAGGTGCGCGTCTTTTCCTCCAACTATGCCTTGTATGGCGACATGAGCCGGCGCGTGGTGCAGGTGCTGAGCCAGTTTGCGGCGGGCGTGGAAGTGTATTCCATCGATGAGGCTTTTCTGGATTTTCGGGGCATGAACTTTATCGCGAAGGACTTGCTGGAATACGGCCGGAAGGTGAAAGACACAATATTGCGCGATACCGCCATTCCGACGTGCGTGGGCATCGCCCCCACCAAAACCCTGGCCAAACTGGCCAACCGCCTGGCCGGAAAAACGACCAACAAAGTAGTTTGCCTGGAAACCGAGGCGCAGTGGCAGGACGCCCTGGCCCAGGCACCCGTCGACCTGATTTGGGGCGTAGGCCGCCGCTACGCCCGCAAGCTCCAAGAAATGGGCGTCGTCACCGGCGCCGACCTGGCCGCCAAGCCCGAGCACTGGCTGCGGCGCAACCTAGGCGGCGTGGTGGGCCAGCGCCTGTGGCGGGAGCTGCACGGCCAGCCCTGCCTGGAATGGAACCCCGCCGAATGGGATGACGACGACCACCTGAGCCATGGCACGCCCAGTCGGCACAGCGTGACCTGCACCCGCTCGTTCGGCCGGCCCCAACACGACCCCGCCATGCTGTCGGAAGCCATGGCCATGTTCGCCACCAAAGCGGCGGAAAAACTGCGGCGCCACGGCCTGGCCGCGCACGTGGTGACGGTGATATTGGGCACCGACAAGTACGCGCCCGTGGCAGGCCCCAAAACGCACACCGCCGTGGTCAGCCTGACCACCAGTTCCAACGACACGGCCTTGCTGGCCCAGGCGGCCCTGCGCGGCCTGCACCAGCTGCGCAAAACCGGCGTGGCCTACCACCGCGCTGGGGTCTTATTTAGCGGATTGGAGCCGGAAGGGCAGCCCCAGCTTAACCTCTTCAGCGCCATCGCTGCCACCGACCAGCCGCGCAGCCAGCAACTCATGACCACGCTCGATGCCCTGAACGCCCGGTTCGGCCGCCAACTCGTGCGGCTGGCCGCCGCCGGCGTACCCAAGGACCGCAGGGGCAAGCCGCAGGAGCCGGCGTGGGCGGGCCGGTCGGCCCACCGCTCGCCGCTCTACACCACGAGCTGGGACGGTTTGTGGCAAGTAAGCTGACTAAAGCCCATCCGAATATAAATAGGCTCTTAGAAAGCTGTTTGAGTTATCAAAAACGGTCATGCTGAGCGCAGCCGAAGCATCTTGCGTGCAATAGTAAACGAATTACTACTGCGGGAGAGATGCTTCGACAAGCGGACGCCAGATGAGCATGACGGACTTGGATGTTTTTTAATTACTTGAAACAGCTTCTTGGTGGCCTGTAGCACGAAGCCATGCTTCTACAGGCCAACGCGCCCACCAACTCTGAAACCGCCTTAGCGCACCACAATGGTGCGAGCCAATACCTGGCTGGCGCCCTGGGCTCGCAGCACGTAGAGGCCGGGCTTCAGGCCCTGCAAGCTCATGGCGAGGACGTTGCCGTGGGCTTCGTGGCGCAGGGGCACTTGCTGGCCCATGGCATTGCTAAGCTGCAGGGTGCGCAAGCCAAATTGCGCGGGCAGTTCTATCTGCAACGGCCCCGTGGTGGGGTTGGGGTACACGCTGAGCCCGGCTGCTGTGGCTTGGGGGCGCGTGGGCAGCAGCGTGCCATAGGTACTGGCCGCGGCATCGGAGGCGGCTTGCAGCTGCGCCAGGGTAGCGGAAGCCAGCAGGGCAAACGTGACGGTGGTGGAGTCGCCAGGGGCCAGCTTTTCTATTCGCGTGCCAACTACCTGCATCACGTCGGTGCCATTGGGCAGGCCTGCGGTGCGCTGGCCGCGGGCAGCGCCGCTGCTGAGGGTAATGAACTTTTCGGCCGTGGTGAAGCCATCGGCCAGGCGCACAAGGGCCCCCGCGGGCGCGCGGCCGTCGAGGGAGTACACGGCCGGGGCGCCGCCGCGCAGCAGCCGCACCCCCGCGTAGGTGGCGGGCGCGCCGCTCGGCAGCGACTGGCCCAGCGCGTAGCAGTAGCCCAGGGCCCGGGTGCTGTCCCAGGCGGCAGCGTTGTGCGCGGCGCCATCGGGCGTGGGCAAGTCCCAGTCCATAAACAAGCCGGCGTACAAGGGCTTCAGCGTGTCGGCGGTGAGGTTTTTGAGGGAATACTCCATCACCACGAAGTCGCGGCGGCCGGGCGTGGCCCAGGCGTAAGTGCGCTGCCGCACGCCCACGCCCACGCTCCGCACGCGGCTGCCCGCCACGGGAATGGTGTCTTGGAAAGCCACGCGGGCTTCCTGGTCGGCGCGGGGGCCGGGCTGCTGGCGGGTGGCCTGGCTGCCGCCGAAGAACGACTGCCGCGACTGCCCGCCGCTGCTCCGCAACCGGTCCGATACCCGGGTGAAGCTCGTGGCTAGCATCAGGCCGCCTTCGCTCAGAATGTTGCCGCTGCCCCGGTACGTCAGGCCCGCGCCAATGCTGCCGGTGAGGTTGTCGTAGGCAATGTTGCCGCGGCTGGTCAGGGTCACGGCCAGGTCGTTGGCATCGAGCACCACGTAGTCGGGGTTGAGGACGACGTCCACGAACTGGTCGAGCTGGTAGCCGCCGCTGGCCGTGAGGCGGTAGCGCAGCGTGGCCGTCGTATTCAGGGGAACGCCGCTGGTGGCCACGGCCAGCCGGAAGGGCGCCGGGCCGTTGGTGGCGCGGGCCAGGGTGCCGAGGGTGCCCACGGCAAAGCTGCCCTGCCGCACCGTGAGGTAGGGCGAAAGCGAGGTGAGCGTAACCGTGAGGCCGGCCACGGGCTGCAGGAGGTTCTGCACGTCCACGGCCAAGCGCAGGGTGTCGCCGGGGCTATAGGCGGCGCGGGCCGGCGCAAAGGTGCTCGTCGCTACGCGGGCTTCCTGGCCGGCGGTTTGGGTGAGGGCGCGCAGCACGTTGAGGCGGCCCGTGCCCAGGCGGCCCACCCAAGCGGCATTCGCGGGCAGCGCGTCCACGTTGTCGGCGGTTTGGCGGAGCTGGGCGGCCACTTGGGCGGCGGTGTAGCTGGGAAACTGCCAGCGCACCAGCGCCGCCGCGGCCGCCACCAGCGGGGCGGCAAAGGAGGTGCCGCCCACGGCCACGTAATCGTTGTCCTGGTTGCCGTAGGTGGTGAGGATGCTCAGGCCCGGCGCCACTAGGTCGACGCGGCTGCTATAGGTGGCGTTGGGGCTTTTCTGGTCGGTGTTGCTCACGCCCGACACCGAAATCACGTGGTCGTAAGAGGCCGGGTAAAACCGCAGGTCGGCGTTGGTGTTGCCGGCGGCGCCCACCAGCACGGCGTTGCGGTTCACGGCGGCGTAGGTGATGACGTCTTGCTCGAAGCGCGAGTAGCCCCCGGCCGCGCCCCAACTCATGTTGATGACCTGGCAACCGTGGTCGGCGGCGTACACAATGGCCTCGTAGCCGGCAAAGGCGCCGGTGGGCGTGTTGGGGTAAATGTTGAGGGGCATGAAGCGGCACTTGTTGCCCAGGCCGGCAATGCCCACGCCGTTGTCGGCGCGGGCGGCGGCCACGCCCGCCACCAGCGAGCCGTGGATGATGGTCGCGTCGTAGCCGGCGTTGTTGTCGTTGTTGGCCAGGTCCCAGCCCGTGAAGTTGTCCACGTAGCCGTCGTTGTCGTCGTCGCGGCCGTTCACGGGGTCGGCGTAGTTGTGCTTGAGCTGCGGGCGCAAGTCCTCGTGGGTGAGGCGCGCGCCGCCGTCGGTGATGCCGATGACGATGCTGCTGTCGCCGCGGGTGATGTCCCAGGCGCGGTATGCCTTGATTTGCTTGAGGTAGTACTGGCTGGCCGAGAGGCTGGTTGAGGCGGAGTCGGCCGAGGGGTCGGTGGGCTGGTAGAGCGAGTACCGAACGTAGAGGGGCTCCACGTACTCCACGGCGCCCGTGCCCAGCAGCACGGCCCGGGCCCAGGCCAGCGAAACCGTGGCCGGAACCTGGAACTGGTAAATGCCGCGCAGGTCCACACTGCCGGGCTTGTCGGCGATGGGCGCCAGGGTGTGCGGAAATTTCTGGCGCAGTGCGTTGGCTTCCAAAGTCCGCAACGCCGTTTCCAGCGCAGCGGGGGAGTGGCCGGGCCGTAATTTCAGCACCAGGCGGCCGGGCACTGTGGGTGGGGCAGCCACGGCCCCAAGCGAGCCCGCTAATCCAATAAATAAGAAGAAAAATAATAAGCGTAAGATGTTTTTCATCAACTAGATGCCTAAAGATTATAGCGTAGGTAAAGATACTGGTTTACGTAACTGAAGGTGCGATTGGACGGCCGAGTTGGGTAAAATTTCGGCCGCCGGCTAAAGAATAAAACCACGGCTGCTGGCAGCGGGTCGGCGCGAGCGGTGGCGGCAAGGTCGGCGCCCCGCCGTAACTTGCGCAGCGGCCCAACAGCCGCCGCCATTCGTCAAAAATCAATCCGTCCCACCCCCGATGATTAACAAGCACCAAGCCACCCTCGACGCCGCCGTGCAGGCCCTGCACGGGCGCACGTTTTTTGCCGCTTTCCCCGAAAATCCGTCGCCCGAAATCTACGGGGCCGACGCCGACGCCCAGGGTCGCGAGAAATTTGCCGCCATGCGCGGCCAGCACTTCGATGAGCTGCTGCAGGGCGAGCCCCAAGGCTGGGCCGGGCAGGAAGAGTCGCCCTACGAGCAGGCTTCGCTCGACATCAAATACCCGTTCTACGAGCCCGCCACGCTGATTAAAAATGCCCAGGGCGCCTTTGCCGAGTGGCGCAAGCTGAAGCCGGCCCTGCGCGCGGCCCTGCTCACCGAGGCGCTGGAAGGCATGAAGAGCCGCTTCTTCGAAATTGCCTACGCCACCATGCACACCACGGGGCAGGCCTACATGATGTCGTTTCAGGCCAGCGGCCCGCACGCCGCCGACCGCGCCCTGGAGGCCATTGCGGCCGGCTACGAGGAGCAAACCCGCTTCCCCGAAGACACCCGCTGGGAGAAGCCCATGGGCAAGTACAGCATCACCCTCAACAAAACCTGGCGCGCCGTGCCCAAGGGCCTGGCCCTCGTTATCGGTTGCAGCACGTTCCCTACCTGGAACACCGTGCCGGGCATGTTTGCCAGCCTCGTCACCGGCAACCCCACCATCATCAAGCCGCACCCCAAGGCGGTGCTGCCCATCGCCATTGTGGTGGCCGAGGTGCAGAAAGTGCTGCAGGAGCACGGCCTGAATCCCTGCATCTGCCAGCTGGCAGTGGACGCCGACGACCGCCTCATCACCAAAGAGCTGGCCGAAGACCCCGCCATCAAGCTGATTGACTACACCGGCGGCTCGCAGTTTGGCGAGTACATCGAGGGGCTGAAGGGCAAAACCGTCTTCACCGAGAAAACGGGCGTCAACAGCATCATTCTCGACAGCTGCGACGACCTCGACAAAGTAGCCCAGAACCTGGCCTTCTCCGTGAGCTTGTATTCGGGCCAGATGTGCACCGCGCCGCAGAACTTTTTCATCCCCGAAACGGGCGTGAAAGTGGGCGACCAGCAGGTGCCCTACGAGGAAGTGGTGCAGAAGCTCTCGGCGGCCATCACCGGCCTGGCCACCAACCCCAAGGCCGGCCCGCACGTGTTCGGCGCCATCCAGAACCCGGCCACGCACGAGCGGGTGAAGCAGCTGGCCTTCGACGGCGGCCGCAGCATCCTGGCCCACGGCACCGTGGACAACCCCACCTTCAAAAACGCGCGCACCTGCTCGCCCAGCATCCACGAAATCAGCTCGGAGCGAGTGGAGCAGTTCAGCCAGGAGCTGTTCGGGCCCATCATGCTGGTCATCAAGACTAAAGACACGCAGGAGAGCATCCGCTTGGCGGCGCAGCTGGCCCGCGAGTACGGCGCCATTTCGTGCGGGGCCTACACCACCGACGAGGCCATCAAGGAGCAAATTATGGACGAGATGAGCCTGGCCGGTACGCCCGTCAGCTTCAACCTCACCGGCGGCATCTACGTGAACCAGAACGCCGGCTTCTCCGACTTCCACGTGACGGGCGGCAACCCGGCCGGCAACGCCAGTTTCACCAACCCTGAGTTCGTTATCAAGCGCTTTACTTGGGTAGGCTTCCGCGAGCCGGTGGCGTAACGCTTCGCTTAACGAAGAATGAGGAATGAAGAATGGGTCGGGGCGTGTCATTGCGAGCGCAGCGAAGCAATCCGTCCTGGTCTCCGCGACTAGCTCAATATTGTGACAAGCCCCGGCTCTGTTCTGAGCCGGGGCTTTTTAATTGAATTTATCACATCTTTAGGTAAGTCGCTGAGACCAGGACGGATTGCTTCGCTGCGCTCGCAATGACAGACGCTTCATCCAATTCTTCATTCCTCATTCCTCATTAAGCAAAAGGCCCGACTTCAGTTGAAGTCGGGCCTTCTTTATTTCACGGGTTTGAAGCCGTTGCCGTTGCTGAATTTGTAGGGCTTGGGGGCTTTGGTGGTCTTGGTTTTTACCAAGCTGTTGGGGTTTAGGTCAATGACCGGTCGGTCGTTTTCGCGCCGGAACCGGGCTTTGCTGGTTTTGCCTTTGCTTGATTCGGAGTTGTGCGAGAAAGCGCGTTTGGCGCTGCTTTTGGGGCGTTTTTGGGCCGCAGCCGAGCTGGCTATCCCGCTGCTCAGCACGAGAGCAACCAGGAGGTGGGGGATGATATTTTTCATGACAAGATTCTGACTACGTGGATGAAGGAGGAATAAGCGAATCAGGTGCTACCCAAGAAGCAGGCCAGATAACCAGTGCTTGCTCTGCGGCTAGAGGATGGCCTTTACGTCGTTGCCCAGGCTTTCGATGCCGCGTCGGATTTGGGTCCATACGCTGGGCTCGGAACCGTCGGCGGGCGCGGGGGACTGGTTGAGTTGGTCGGCCAGTTGGGCGCGCTTGATTTCCAGGGCGTCGGCGTGCTGCTGGTAGGTATTGGGCGAGCCGGCGGCCGTGGCGTGGGTGCGGTTGCGCAGGGTTTGGATTTTAGCGTCGAGCTCGGTGAGCGACTTACGCAATTCAGCTTCAGACAATTGGGGGGCGCGGGGATGGGCAGGCGTGGACATGGGAAGGGGACTGGGCTAGTAAGCAGGAAAGACCAGGTATTGTACTGAGGTTGGGAGTGAAAAGATGCTTGAATACCGCAGCCGCCCTCCCAACACTAACGCAACAAAAAGGTAACTGCCGCTAAGCACAGCCGTTTTTTGGGCATAATACCTTTGTGCCTTAGTAAGTTATACCAATAGCATTATGCTGCGCTATCTAGTGATTATGGGAGGAATGGTGGGCGCTTGTGGCCCGGCCGCAGCCCAAACGAGTGCTGTGGCCCCGGCGATGCCGGAGCTGTCTGGCGGCGCTCACTCGCCGGGAGCCAATGCCTCGGCCGCGCCCACGGTGTACTTCGTGGCCGACGAGATGCCCCAGTTTCCGGGTGGCAGCGCCGCCATGCTGAAGTTTATGGGCAGCCGGCTCAACTATCCCACTGCGGCGCTCGACCGCAACGTGTCGGGCAAGGTGTACGTCACCTTCACCGTCGACCCCGAGGGGCGTTTGCACGACCCGCACGTGGTGCGCGGCCTGGGCTCGGGGCTCGACGAAGAGGCCCTGCGCCTGGTGCGGCTCATGCCCTGGTGGAACCCCGGCAAACTCAAGGGCCAGCCCGTGTGGGTCGCCCTCACGCTGCCCATCACCTTCCGCGCGCTGTAAAGAGTTACTTTTAAATTGAGTAGTCAGTAGTCAGATACAAGCTTCGAACCATCAGTTCTCTACGTTGAATCTGACCACCGACTATAAAAAAAGTAACCGAATACGCCAGAACGAGTACCCCGAAATTTCATTTCGGCCCGTGAGAACGACGGATGTTCTCACGGGCCGAAATGGAATTTCGGGGTACTCGTTCAACAAACCCAAACCGCTGCTTTGGCTCACAGCGCCCGCGGCAGGCCCAGCTCCCGGGCGAGCGGGGCTGCGCCCGACTGCCACAGCGCCGCCAGCACGGCGTTGGCGGTTTCGGCTAGCTCCACGTGGTAGTCTTCGTGAAGCTTGGCGGTTTGTTTTAGGGCCTCGTGGGTGCGCTTGGTGAGGTGCTGAAGTAGGGGCTGGGTGGGGCCGTGCAGGCGGGCCGTCACCTCGGGCTGGTGCCGAAACACGCTGGCCAGCAGGCGCCAGCTCAGTTCTATCTCGCCAAATACGTCCTCCGTCACTTTGGCGTGGTAGGCCAGCCGGGCCTGCAGCTGCCGCAGAATCACCAGCAAGTCGTTGGGCGTTTGGTGGAAGCCCCGCACCGGGTCGTCGACCTGGGCGCGCAGCACGGCGCGGCGGGTTTCCAGCGCGTCGGGCCCTTCGAGCAGGCGGTAGGCGAGTTGCTCGGTCAGCAGCGCGTCCTGGGCCACAAGGCGGGCAAGGAGCTGGTCTTTTTCTCGTTCGGGCAGGGCAAAAAGGGCGCGGCGTAGGTCGGGCGGGAGAGCGGGCATGGATGATTAGCTAAGCTGCAATTGGCGCTTAAGTTTCCAACAATTTATCGCAACCATGCCGATAATTAGAAGGAATTGAACGCGCCAGTCTGACTGCCAAAAATCATGAAGGAATTGCGGTAAGTAGTGCATTTCCAATTTGAGTGAAATATCATATTCAGTGCCCGTGCCGGCTGCCGAAGTGTACCAAGTTGTACTCTTTAGTTTGGGGTTCCACAGTGCGGCCAGCCAGTGGCCAAACCTAGTCAGATAGGATGCTGACCAATACGTAGCTAGAGGTTGCGGGCCGTAATGAACCATAGCAGCGTTTGTACCACAAAAATTTGTGAATTCGGATTCGGGTCTTTTTACATCTGGTTTAGTGGTGAATGCATAAAATGCTGTGGGCTGATGCTTAACATCAAGCCAATATTTCTGAACCCCATACTTCAGCATGCTATTCAGGGTGGCAACCAGATTGACGTATTTAGCTTGTGGACCAAAGCACACACGTATTCCGTTGTCGGCTGTGGCATGAGCTTGCATGTAAATGACGGCTCGGTCTAGCTTCAGCAGGTTAATGGAGTCATTGTGCGATTGGCCATTGAAATAGACATCGCGCCACGCCCGGAATTTATTAAGCTCACCAGTAGATAATGCTAAGGGCGAAGGTTTGTGAAACAAAAAGTTGTCTGAGTCCGGGTGGGTAGGTGGGACAAATAATGTTATTATACTCCGCTTAGCTAATTTTTCCCGCAACGTTCCCACCGCCACGCACCCCAGCCACAGCAGCCCCGCCAGCGCCAACAGGCCCGGCGGAAACAGCAGCTGGCGCCGGTGGCGGCGGGGCAGGTGGAAATGCATGACCAGTAGGGTGTAGAGACGCATACTTGCGTCTCCCGGTTGAACGGCGTTGTGAGAATGCTTCTGAACAAAATGTTCAACGACGAGACGCAAATATGCGTCTCTACAAACACGAAAATTTGCTGGAAAGACTGCCGGGCGGTAACAATTCGCGTACTCCGCTGGTCTGCCTCGTCATGTCCTTGCACAAAATGTCCTTTCGTTACCTGTTGCCATTGCTGCTGGCACTGCTCCAGCTTCCCGCCTACGCCCAAACGCCCGTCGACACCGCCGCCCGCAAGGTGTCCTTGCCCGAAGCCACCGTCACCGGCTACGGCCAGCGGTTGCCGCTGCGCCGTACCGCCGCCGCCATTGGCGTCATCGATGCCCGCGTGATTGAGCAGTTCAACCCCGCGGCCCTCACCCAGGCCGTGAATACGCTGCCCGGCGTGCGCCTGGAGGAGCGCGCCACGGCCAGCTACCGCCTCAGCATTCGGGGCAGCACGCTGCGGTCGCCCTTTGGCGTGCGCAACGTGAAGGTGTACTACAACGGCATCCCCTTCACCGAAGCCGGCGGCAGCACTCCGCTCAACCTGCTCGACCCCGCCATCATTGGGCGGCTGGAGGTGCTGAAGGGGCCGGCCGGCAGCGTGTACGGCGCCGGCACGGGCGGCGTGGCCTTGTTCGGCACGCCGGAAGTGGCGGCGGGCAGCAGCCGAGTGTCGGCGGGGGCGACGGTGGGCAGCTTTGGCCTGCGCCGCACCAGCATCACGGCCGAAACGGGCAGCGCCACCAGCAGCGTGCGGGCCCAGTACGCCCACCAGGAGCAGGACGGCTACCGCGAGCAAAGCGCCCTGCGCCGCGACGTATTCGCCCTGGATGTGCGCAGCGCGGCTTCGCCCAACACCACGCTGGCGGCCCACCTGCTCTACACCGACATCAACTACGAGCTGCCCGGCGGCCTCACCCGGGCCCAGTTTGTGGCCAACCCCCGGCAGGCGCGGCCGGGCACGGCCACGGCGCCCGGCACGGTGGCGCAACGGGCGTTTTATGCCTCGCGCACGGGCTTGCTCGGCCTCACGCACGAGTACCGGTTCACCGACGGGCTGGAGCTGCAAACCACGCTTTACGGCAGCGGCACGGTCATTCGCACGCCGTATCTGGTGGAATACGAGCGAAACACGGGCGTGGGCACCGGTGGCCGCTCGGCCCTGAGCTACCGTACGGCGCTGGCGGGCCGTGTGCTGCGGCTGCAAGGCGGCGGCGAGTTTCAGGCCAGCTTCACGGATGGCCGCAGCTACCAGAACCTGGCCGGCACGCCCGGCGCGCTGCGCTACAACGATGAAATTTCAACCACCACCGGGTTTGTCTTCGCGCAAGCTGATTACAGCCTGCCCGCCGATTTTCTGCTGACCGTGGCCGCCAGCTACAACCGCCTGCGCTACCGCATCGAGCGCGTGAGCAACGCCGCCACGCAGCCCAATGCCTACCAGTTTACCCGCGACTTCCGGCCCGAGGTGTCGCCGCGCGTGGCCTTGCTCAAGGAGCTTAGCCCCACCGCTTCGGTGTACGCCAGCGTGAGCACGGGCTTTTCGCCGCCCACCATCGAGGAAATCCGGCCCTCGGATGCCAGCCTCAACCGCGAGCTGCAAGCCGAGCGCGGCGTGAGCTACGAGGTGGGCACGCGGGGCAGCCTCCTGGCCAACCGGCTGCGCTACGAAGTCAACTTGTTTGACTTCCGGCTGCGCGAAACCGTGGTCAGCAGCACCACCGACCAAGGCATTGTGGTATTCCGCAACACCGGCCGCACCACCCAGCGCGGGCTTGAAGCCGCCCTCAGCGGCTGGCTGTGGCAAGCGGCTGCACCCGCCGCTCCGCTCCCCAATGCCAACGGCAACGCCGTGCCAGCCGAGCTCACGGGCCTGCGCGCCTGGGCCAGCTACGCCTACAACAACTTCCGCTTCGGCAACTACGCCAGCGGCGGCACCGACCTGCGCGGCAACCGCCTCACGGGCACCACGCCGCACACCCTCAGCGCCGGCCTGGATTTTAGCGAGCCCTTCGGCTTCTACCTCAGCCCCAACCTGAGCCACCAGGCCCGCGTGGTGCTCAACGACGCCAACACTGATTACGCGGCCGGATACTGGGTGTTTGGGGCGCGGGGCGGCTGGCGGCGCACCCTGGCCGGCCACCTCGAAACCAACCTCTACGCCGGCATCGACAACGCGACCGACCGCAACTACAGCCTCGGCAACGACTTGAACGCCTTCGGCGGCCGGTACTTTCAGCCGGCGCCGGGCCGGGCCTGGTACACCGGTGCCCAGCTGGGCTGGCGTTGGTAAGAAGGCCCGTTTGTCATTGCGAGCGCAGCGCGGCAATCCGTCCTGGTCTCAGCGACCAACTCACAAGAAGTGAAAAAGCCCCGGCACTGCGCAGTGCCGGGGCTTTTCACTTCTCAAACTGTGTGGTTGATACAGGACGGATT
>NZ_DASVSI010000010.1:0-8407 GCF_036388155.1 Hymenobacter sp.
GCGCGGACTTTTAGTCCGCGATTGGGTGGAATGATGTGGAACCGCGGACTAAAAGTCCGCGCTACTTAGTTCTGGAAAAGCTTGGAGTAAATATCCTCGTGCAACACCTGCGCAGCATCGAGCAAAAACGCGGAGCGAACCGCCTCATGGTACTCCTTTCCTGCTTGCGCCGCCAAAATGTGCTCAAACACCGCGTAGAAATCGTGTTGCAGCTGGTGGCCCTCCAGCGGCCCCAGAAAACCGAGGCGAATGGCGGCGCTGAGCTGGTCGCGGAGGAGCATATGCAGGTACATGGCCTGTAGCTCCTCCAATGCAAAGCCGGCCCGCTGCAAGGCCAGTGTGAAAACCAGCGTGAAATGCGGCGGGATATTTTGAGCCACGAACCACTGGGTAATGGATTCGAGGTTTGCGTCAGGGTAAAAAGCGACGAGGAGCTTCAACCAGTTGCGGCCTTGCACGGAACTGGCTTTGTAGAGCGCGGGCACCAGCAATTGGGCATCGTATTCTTCAGCTACCGTTTGAAATTTGGGGCTCTGTTCAGTGAGCTGGAAAGCAGAATTGATGAATGGCAACTCCGCACTGCCGGCTTGCTGCAAGTATGAATACAGGTAATTCCGCAGCGCAAATGGTGTATTCACCAGCCCGAAGGTGATGCTGCTTTCCAGCCCGTAGGAATAGGCGAACGAGCCAGTGGGAAGGGCTGAATCGACGAGGTGCAGGAGCCGAGCGAATTGCATGGAATGTAGCGCGGACTTTTAGTCCGCGCGTGGATTGTGTTGAACTCGCGGACTAAAAGTCCGCGCTACATCCTAAAACAAATTATACAGCTGCGCCAGCGGCAGCACCTCGGCCGGCTCGCAGGTCAAGTGCACGCCGTCTACCATCACGCGGTATGTCTCGGGGTCAACTGAAATATTAGGCAGGTAGTCGTTCAAAGCCATGTCCTTTTTGCCGATGTTGCGGCAGTTTTTCACGGCCACTACCTGCTTGGTCAGGCCGTAATTATCCTGCACATGGGCTACCGAGGCGCGGGACACGAACACCATCGAACTTTTGCCGATGGCCCCGCCCAGCGCCCCGAACATGGGGCGTGAGAACGATGGCTGCGGTGTGGGAATGGAGGCGTTGGCGTCGCCCATCTGCGATTGGGCGATGATGCCGCCTTTGAGTATCATCTCCGGGCGGGCGCCGAAAAAGGCGGGTTTCCAGAGCACCAAGTCGGCCAGCTTGCCGATTTCGACGGAGCCGACTTCGTGCGAAATGCCGTGAGCGCGGGCCGGGTTGATGGTGTACTTGGCCACGTAGCGGCGCACGCGGAAGTTGTCGGCCTGGCCGGTGGCAGCGTCTTCGGGCAGGGAGCCGCGCTGTTGCTTCATTTTGTGGGCCGTTTGCCAGGTGCGGGTGATGACCTCGCCCACCCGGCCCATGGCCTGCGAGTCGGAGCTGATGATGCTGAGCGCACCCATATCGTGCAGGATGTCTTCGGCGGCAATGGTTTCGCCCCGGATGCGGCTTTCGGCGAAGGCCACGTCTTCGGGAATGTTGCGGTCGAGGTGGTGGCAGACCATGAGCATGTCGAGGTGCTCGTCGATGGTGTTCACCGTGAAGGGCCGCGTGGGGTTGGTGCTCGACGGGATGACATTCGGCTCGCCGCAGATTTTGATGATGTCGGGCGCGTGGCCGCCCCCCGCCCCTTCGGTGTGGTAGGAATGGATGGTGCGGCCCTTAAACGCCGCCGTGCTCGTTTCCACGAAGCCGCTCTCGTTCAGCGTATCGGTGTGGATGCAGACCTGCACGTCGTATTCCTCGGCAATGCTCAGGCACATGTCGATGGCCGCCGGCGTGGTGCCCCAGTCCTCGTGCAGCTTGAAGCCCAGCGCTCCGGCCTCGGCCTGCTCGCGCAGCCCCTCCGGCTTGGAGGCGTTGCCCTTGCCCAGAAACCCGAAGTTGAGCGGGTAGGCCTCGGTGGCCTTCAGCATGGTTTCGAGGTAGAAGGCGCCGGGCGTGCAGGTGGTGGCGTTGGTGCCGGCCGCCGGCCCGGTGCCGCCCCCAATCATGGTGGTGACGCCGGAGGCCAGCGCCTCGGGAATCTGCTGGGGGCTGATGAAATGGATGTGGCAGTCGATGCCGCCGGCGGTGAGCAGCTGGCCTTCGCCGGCAATGACTTCGGTGGTGACGCCCACCACCATGCCGGGCGTGACGCCGGGCATGATGTGCGGGTTGCCGGCCTTGCCGATACCCACGATGCGCCCGCCTTTGATGCCGATGTCGGCCTTGAAAATGCCGGTGTAATCGACCACCAGCGCGTTGGTGATGACCAAATCCATCGCGTCGGCCTGCCCGATGCCGGCGGCCTGGCCCATGCCGTCGCGCAGCACCTTGCCGCCGCCGAACTTGCATTCCTCGCCGTACACGCAATAGTCGCGTTCAACTTCAATCAGCAGGCCAGTATCGCCGAGGCGCACCCGGTCGCCGGTGGTGGGGCCGTACATGTCGGCATACGCGCGACGGGAGATGGGGAGGGACATATTAATTGGGTAAGACTGGCGGCGTAGAATTGAAAAAAGCGTTGATTCTGTCCAGAAGTGGCGCTATTGGTTTACGGCCAATCATGATGCTATAAAATTGATTATTCACCGAAGTGTCAATTACCTGCGCGTCCTCAACTTTCAGCAGATATGGAAAGCCTTTTCGCTCTTTGACGCTGTAAAGCATTTTTGAGACATATTGGCTATCCGTGCCGAAATCCACTTTTTTTCCATCTACAAAAACAACTACAACTGAAGAATCCAATTCGGGCACAATAACTTCTCTAGCAAATTCGACGCTGCTTTTGCGACTATTATAACAGAAGAAACAAGTGCCATTCATTCGCTCTAAAAACAGTTTATAATTCTTTTCAAACTGCTTGTTGCTGAAGTGAGAATAAATTAAAAAGAATGGAATGGTAGGCAGGATGACAAGAATGAATAGGCCGATGGCTATTACCCCAAATCCTAGCAGTATTGTGTCCTTAATTTTTGAAATCAGTCTTTCCATATTGCAGAATACGAAATCCTGTTAGGACTCAAAAGCTATTTCTCTAGTTTCTCCAGCGCCTGCTGCTTCTTTCCAGCACCATCCAGCTGCCCATCAATGAGCCCATTGCCGCCGTACACGATGCGCTCGCCGGCCAGGGCCACCAGGCGCACGCGCTTGCGCTCGCCGGGCTCGAAGCGCACCGCCGTGCCGGCCGGGATGTTGAGGCGGAACCCGTAGGCGGCCGCGCGGTCGAATTGCAGCGCCGCGTTGGTTTCGAAGAAGGGGTAGTGCGAGCCGACCTGCACGGGCCGGTCGCCCATGTTCACAACGTCCACGTCGACCGTGGCGCGGCTTTCGTTGAGGATGACCTCGGCCGGGAGCAGCTGGTATTCGCCGGGCTGGGCGTGGCTGGCGTTGTCGGGCGCGACGCCGGGGGCTGGGGCTTTGCTCAGGCCGGAGCCGTAGAGGGCCAGGGCGGCATCGCCGGTTTCGCGGCAGATGGGGTGGTGCACGGTCACGAGCTTGGTGCCGTCGGGGAAGGTGCCTTCGATTTGGACTTCGTGAATCATGTCGGCCACGCCGGGCAGCACGTCGGCCAGGCCCAGCAGCTGCTTGCCCTTGTCCATGAGCACGGCCACCCGCTCGCCGTCGCGGATGAACTCCAGCAGCTGCGTGGCGATGAGGGCCAGGGCTTCGGGGTAGTTCAGGAGCAGGCCGCGGGCGTAGCGCTTCTGGGCCACGAAACCGGCCTGGTGGAGAACGAGCTTGTCGAGGTCTTTGGGGGAAAGGTGCATTGGGTTAATGGGTGAATTGGTGGATGGCTGGATGGTTGAAAGAACGTCATGCCGAACGTAGCCGAGGCATCTCGCCCACGCCGCCTGACGCCGGAACCTCACCCCCGGCCCCTCTCCCGCGGAGAGGGGAGCCTAACGATTGACGACAGGAGTAAGACCGGTGCCCCCTCTCCTGGGGAGAGGGGGTCAGGGGGTGAGGTTGACGGGCGCACGACGCTTGAGTCACCATCGCACATTCCCATAAATCATCCAGCCACCATATAGAATACAGATAAGCGAAGAAAGTGTAACCGTGGCCGTTTTCAGCGTCCTGCTGATTTTCATGCGCTTGGTGAACGGCACGCTGCACAGCCCCGCCACGATGAACATGCCTAGGATGGAGCCAATACCAAATACCACGAAGTAGAGCACGCTCAGCCACGGGTCACGGATTTCGCTCATCACCAGCAGCACCAGTGCGCCGCTGCCGGCCAAGCCGTGGAGGAGGCCGACGGCGTAGGCGGCGCGGGAGGGCGTGGCGCCGGGCCGCACCTTGGCGGGCGGGCGGCGCTGGTCGAGCAGTCGGCTAATGCCCATGACAACGAGCATGAGCCCCACGGCAGCTTCGAAGTAGCCGGAGGTGAGGAACGTGACGCGGCCCAGCAGGATGATACTGCCCACGACGACCAGCGTGGTGGTGTGGCCCAGGCCCCAGTAGATGCCGTCGCGCAGGGCTTCGGCCAGGGTGTCGCGCCGCGAAATGAGGTTACCTACAGCCAGCAGGTGGTCGGGTTCAAAAGCATGGCCCATTCCAGCTACGGATGCAAATAAAATGGGCAGCAGGCTTTGCATTAGAGGGGCGTTGTCGAGGAAATATAGGCAATGCCGCCGTTAAAAGAGTTAAGGATTGGGATATGCGGGTAAAATGTAGCGCGGACTTTGCAGTCCGCGTCTCCGCGCCGTTTGCGAAATGTGGTACGGCGCGGGGACGCGGATTGCAAAGTCCGCGCTACTGTATTGCAAGACTCGCTAAATGATGGTGCTCATGCCCGCTCGAATATTGCTTTGGTGGAACCTACACTCGG
Organism: Hymenobacter sp.; assembly: GCF_036388155.1. Classification (NCBI taxonomy): domain Bacteria; kingdom Pseudomonadati; phylum Bacteroidota; class Cytophagia; order Cytophagales; family Hymenobacteraceae; genus Hymenobacter; species Hymenobacter sp. Next base: position 4,880 of record NZ_DASVSI010000010.1, read on the forward strand.
CCAAGTCCATCACGCCGTAGGCAATGAAGCTGCCTACCTGCTCGGTGGTGTAGCGCATGGCGGCGTTGAGTTCGGGGGTAAGCACTTCTTCGTTTAGGGCGTTTTGCACGGCGGCGCGCACGGCGTAGGCTTCCTCGGGCAGGCCGAAATGGTCGAGCATGAGGGCGGCCGAAAGGATGGCGGCAATGGGGTTGGCGATGCCTTTGCCTTTGGCCTGCGGGTAGGAGCCGTGGATGGGCTCGAACAGCGCGGCCGAGTCGCCAATGGAAGCGGACGGCAGCAGGCCCAAGGAGCCGGCAATCACGGAGGCTTCGTCGGAGAGAATGTCGCCGAACATGTTCTCGGTCAGCATCACGTCGAACTGCCGCGGGTTGAGGATGAGCTGCATGGCCGCGTTGTCGACAAACAGGTAATCGACGGCTACTTCCGGGTAATCGGGCGCAATGCCTTGCACCACTTCGCGCCACAGGCGCGAGGTTTCCAGCACGTTGGCCTTGTCTACCAGCGTCAGCTTTTGGCGGCGGCCCTGGGCGGCCTGGAACGCGCGGTGGGCAATGCGCGCAATTTCTTCGCGGTTGTAGGTGCAGTTGTCGAAGGCGGTGCCGTCGGGCAAGCGGCCTTTCTCGCCGAAGTACACGCCGCCGGTTAGCTCGCGAAAGATGATGAGGTCGGTGCCGGCAATGCGGTCGGGGCGCAGGGGTGAGTGCTGCAACAGCTGCTCGTAGGCCACCACGGGGCGAATGTTGGCGTACAGGCCCAGGCTTTTGCGCAGGCCCAGCAGGCCTTGTTCGGGGCGCACTTTGGCGGTCGGGTCGTTGTCGTACTTCGGGTCGCCGATGGCACCGAGCAGCACGGCGTCGGCGCGGTGGCAGGCGTCGAGGGTGGCGTCGGGCAGCGGCACGCCGGTGGCGTCGATGGCGCAGGCGCCCATCAGCCGGTAGTCGAAGGTGAAGTGGTGCCCAAACCGCTCGGCCACGGCCTTCAGCACGCGCACGGCCTCGCCGCACACTTCCGGGCCGATGCCGTCGCCGGGCAATACGGCAATTCGTTTGCTTAAATAATCCATGTGCGTTGCTCTTCGTAGGTGGTAATGGCGTCCCGCTGGCTGAGCAGGTAGTCGATGTCGTCGTAGCCGTTAATGAGGCACTCTTTTTTGTAGGGGTCGAGGTCGAAGTGGAAGCTTTCCTCCCACACCGGCACGGTGAGGGTTTGGGCCGGCAGGTCCACCACGAGTTGGGTGTTGGGGTAGTGCGTCACCCGTGCCACGAGGCGGTGCAGCACTTCGGGCGTCACTTGCAGCGGCAGCAGGCCGGTATTCAGGGCATTGCCGCGGAATATGTCGGCAAACTCGCTGGAGACAACCACTTTGAAACCGGCGTCATACAGGGCCCAAGCGGCGTGCTCGCGGCTGGAGCCACAGCCGAAGTTCTGGCCGGCAATGAGAATCTGGCCGTGGTAGCGGGTGTCGTTCAGCACAAAGCCGTGTTTGGGCCGGCCGTCGGAGGCGTACCGCCAGTCGGCAAACAGATTGGCCCCGAAGCCCTCCCGGGTGGTCGCTTTCAGGAACCGGGCCGGGATAATCTGGTCGGTGTCAATATTTTCGAGCGGCAGCGGTACGGCCGTCGAGTGCAGGGTCTGAAACTTGTCCATGAGCAGGCGAAGGTGATGGGGAGGAAATAGGGCGGTCTGACGAAGGGGAAGCCTCCGGAGCAGAAGGCAGTTGGCGCATTTCGTCGGCGTAGCTAACCCAGCCGGCCGAGGCGCTTTGGCGGTATTTAAAGACTGATAAGCAGAGCATAGTGTAGAGTTTTTTCTTATGAACAGAAGTGTTTTATGGGTTTCAGTTCGTCATGCAGAGCGCAGCGAAGCATCTCGCGTGTGGTAGTTATTCAATCGTCCAACGATGCGAGCGAGATGCTTCGACTCCGCTGCGCTCCGCTCTGCATGACGGTCTTTTTTCGTTTGGGTAAATCGATTAATTCAGGTACTGCGTGATGTCGACGATGCGGCCCTCGACAGCCGTGATGGCGGCCACTAGCGGGCTAGCCAGCAGCGTGCGTGCCCCCGGCCCCTGCCGCCCTTCGAAGTTTCGGTTGGAGGTGGAGACGCAATAGGCGCCAGCCGGAATCTTGTCGTCGTTCATGGCCAGGCAGGCGCTGCAGCCGGGCTCGCGCAGCTCAAAGCCAGCCGCGGACAGAATTTTGTCGAGGCCTTCGGCAATAGCCTGCTTCTCCACCGATTTCGAGCCGGGCACGATGATGGCCTCCACGTGGGCGGCCTTGTGTTTGCCCTGCACGTAGGCAGCCACGGCACGCAGGTCTTCGATGCGCGAATTGGTGCAGCTGCCGATGAACACGTAGTTGATTTCCTTACCCAGCAACGACTCGCCCGGCCGGAAGCCCATGTATTGCAGGGATTTGTCGAAGCTGGCCGCTTCGCTGGCGGCTACCTGCGCCGGGATGCGGCCGTTGAGGGCGATGCCCATGCCGGGGTTGGTGCCGTAGGTAATCATGGGCGCGATGGCCGAGGCATCGAAGGTGAGTTCGGCTTCGAAGTCGGCATCTTCGTCGGAATACAGCGTTTGCCAGTAGGCCAGGGCCTGTTCCCAGCGCTCGCCCTGCGGGGCGTAGGGCCGGCCGTGCAGGTAGGCGAAGGTGGTGGCATCGGGCGCAATGAGGCCGCCGCGGGCGCCCATTTCAATGCTCATGTTGCAAACCGTCATGCGGCCTTCCATGCTCAGGGCGCGGATGGCACTGCCGGCATACTCCACAAAGTAGCCCGTGGCCCCGCCCGTGCCCAGCTCTGAAATGACGTGCAAAATGAGGTCTTTGGCCGTGACCCCGGGCCGCATCTCGCCGTCGATGGTGATGCGCATGCGCTTGGGCCGGCTCAGGAGCAGGCATTGCGTGGCCATCACCTGCGTGACCTGGCTGGTGCCGATGCCAAAGGCAATGGCGCCGAAGGCGCCGTGCGTGGACGTGTGGCTGTCGCCGCACACAATGGTCATGCCCGGTTGGGTGAGGCCCAGTTCCGGCCCGATGACGTGTACAATCCCCTGGTTCTGGTGCCCTAATCCGAATAGCTCGACGCCGAAGCTGGCGCAATTCTCGGTCAATTTATCAACCTGGGAGCGCGAAATGGGGTCGGCAATAGACAGGTGCTGGTTGCGGGTGGGCACGTTGTGGTCGGCGGTGGCCACAATCTGGCTGGGGCGCAGCAAGGGCAGGCCCCGCTCGCGCAATTCGTCGAACGCCTGCGGGCTGGTGACTTCGTGAATGAGGTGCCGGTCGATGTAAAACACCTCCAGCCCGCCAGGAATGGCTTTTACAACGTGTGCTTCCCAGATTTTATCAAACAAAGACTTAGGCATCGGGTCGGGTGGGATTGGCTATGGTGTAATTAGGTCGTCATGCCGAGCGCAGTCGAGGCATCTCGCTCGCGCCTCCTGTCATGCTGAGCTGGCGAAGCATCTTCTCACTGCGAAACGATTCGTGCTAACCTGATAAGATGCTTCGCCAGCTCAGCATG
>NZ_DASVSI010000011.1:0-30776 GCF_036388155.1 Hymenobacter sp.
GTGGTTTTCTGCTTGAATTCCAACTCCTCGCCCTCGCCCTGTGCAATAAGTTTATGTAAATCCATCCGTTTCAATACGAAAATTGGACATAAAAAATGCCGCATCTGAAACTCAGATGCGGCATTTTTTAGAGGGGAGCGAGTAATACGAGTACCCCGAATTTTTAATTCGGGACGTTGAACAGATTACGTTCGGGCGTCCCGAATTGAAAATTCAGGGTACTCGTGCCATTCAGCGCGAAACTAGCCTTAGAAGGGCAGGTCGTTGTCGTCGTCGCTGGCGATGGGCGCCGCCGAGGGCTGCGCGCGCAAGGTCGGGTTCTGGTTTTGAGCCGCCGGACGCGGAGCTGCTTGCTGACCGCCGCCGTAGCTGCCGCCGCCGCTGCCACCGGCCGCGGCGGGCTCAATCTTCCACGCTTCCAGGTTGGTGAAGTAAATCATCTGGCCGTTCTTGTTGAAACCGCGGCCGCGGAGGTTGAAGGTCACCTTTACCTCGTCGCCCATTTTGTAGGGGTCGATGAGGCTGGTTTTGTCCTGAACCATCTGAAACTTAATATGCTCGGGATACTGGCCGTCCTGGACTTCCAGCACGAACTCGCGCTTGCGAAATTTTTCGCTTACCTGTTGTTCGTCAAATATTTCGTGCAGCCGGCCGGTTACGTCGTATGCCATAAAAATGGGGTGTTTTGGAATTAGAAAACTTGAACATCAAACCTACGAAAAAAAACACTAGCGGCCATCTGGCCGTTCCCTCAACCTACCTTCGCGGGCCCATTTGGCCACTTTTTTCTCACAATTTACTCCTATTAGTATGTATGCCATTGCCATTCACGGCGGAGCCGGCACCATTGCCCGAGCTTCGCTCACGCCCGAGCAGGAAGCAGAGTACCGCCAAGGGCTGGAAGCCGCCCTGGATGCCGGCTACGAGGTGCTGCAAAAAGGCGGCGCGGCCCTGGATGCCGTGGAGGCCGCCGTGCGTAGCCTCGAAGATTGTCCGCTGTTCAACGCAGGCCGCGGCGCCGTGTTCACGCACGACGGTCACCACGAACTCGACGCCGCCGTCATGACCGGCCACAACCGGTTGGCCGGCGCCATTGCCGGGGCGCGGGAGGTGCAAAACCCCATCACCCTGGCCCGCCTCGTGATGGAAAAAACCGACCACGTGCTGCTGGGCTACCCCGGCGCCGACGACCTGGCCCGCGAGCACGGCCTGCCGCTGCAGCCAGTAGAGTATTTTTTCACCCAGAAGCGCTACGACCAGTTGCAGGACGCCCTGAAATCGGGCAAAAGCCAACTCGACCACGCGCCCGACCCGCACCGGAAAAAAGGCACCGTCGGCGCCGTGGCCCTCGATTCGCAGGGCCACTTAGCCGCCGCCACCAGCACCGGCGGCATGACCGCCAAGAAATACTCGCGCATCGGCGACAGCCCCCTCATCGGGGCCGGCACCTGGGCCGACGAGCGCTGCGCCATCAGCTGCACCGGCGACGGCGAGTATTTCATCCGGGCCGTGGCGGCCTACGACGTGGCCTGCCTAGTGGAGTACAAAGGTTTGTCCTTGGAAGAAGCCGCCCGCGTGGTGGTGCAGGAAAAATTGGTGGCCGCCAAGGGCGAAGGTGGCCTGATTGCCGTGGACGCCGAGGGCAACCTTACGTTGCCCTTCAACTCAGAAGGCATGTACCGGGCCAGCCGCCGCGAAGGGGAGGAGCCCGTGGTGGCTATTTATAAGGAGTAGGCGTTGCAGAAGCTCCCAAATTAGAAACGCCAAGAACTCTAAAAAGGCCGTCACGCTTCGACTCTGCTCAGCGTGACGGCCTTTTAAATTTCAAAAGGCTTTGCTACCAGGTGTAGTGCACGAGCGGCTTGATTTTGCGTTCGTACACGTCGCGCACGGCTTGCATTTGTTCCGCGGTCAGCGGCGGCAGCTCGGCGGCTTGCAGGTTCGAGAGAATCTGCTCGGGGCTGGAGGCGCCGGGAATAACGCAGCTCACCTCGTCGAACATTAGAATCCAGCGCAAGGCTTCGGCGGCGAGCGGGGCGTTGTTGGGTAACACCTTTTTTAATTCTTCAACGGCTTCCAGGCCGGTGTTGTAGTCCACGCCGGAGAAGGTTTCGCCTTTGTCGAAGGCCTCGCCGTTGCGGTTGAAGTTGCGGTGGTCGTCGGCCGCGAAGTGGGTTTGGGGCGAGAATTTGCCCGTGAGCAGGCCACTGGCCAGGGGCACCCGCACAATGAGGCCAACGTCGCGTCGGGCCGCTTCCTTGAAGAGTAGCTCCGGCGGACGCTGGCGGAACATGTTGAAAATCAACTGCACCGTGGTTACGTTCGGGAATTCAATGGCCTTCAGGCCTTCTTCCACTTTCTCGACGCTTACGCCCAGGTGCAGGATTTTGCCTTCCTCGCGCAGCCTATCAAACAGCTCAAAAATCTCGGAGCGGTAGTAGACGTCGGTGGGTGGGCAGTGCAGCTGAATCAGGTCGAGGGCGTCGAGCTGCATGTTGCGCAGGCTGTCTTCCACAAACTGGCGGAGCACGGCGGGCTGATAGGCGTCGGCCGTGTGGGGCTGCAGGCGGCGCCCACACTTGGTGGCCACGAAAATGCGCTCGGAGCGCGACCGGACGAGGCGGCCGACGGCTTTTTCGCTTTCGCCGTCGCCGTACACGTCGGCCGTGTCGATGAAGTTGATGCCGGCGTCGGCGGCGGCGTTGAGGATGTTGTCGGCGGTTGAGTGGCTGAACGGCTCGCCCCAGCGGCCGCCCACTTGCCAGGTGCCCAGGCTGATTTCAGAAATAGAAAAGCCAGTTTTGCCAAGCTTGCGGTAATTCATCGGTGGTGTTTGGTGAAAGTGAGGGTGGAAGGGCAGCAACTCGCCTCTTGCTAACAGGTCGTTGCCGGATAGAGATACGTAAGCAGACCCCGAAGAACAAAAAAAGCCCGCTCATTAACTAAATGAGCGGGTAAATGAGCGGGCTTTTTTTGATGGAAACGGCGAAAACTGCTACGCCACCGGAGAAGCTGCGGCGGCCAGGCCGTGCGGGGTGTGCTGGGCCAGCGCGTCTTTGCTGACGTAGAATTTGCGCTCGCGCATGTCGTACACGTTGCCTTTGGCCAGCACGTGCATGGTTACGTTTTCGATGGAAAGTACCGTGCCCTTGCGGGCGGCCGCGGCGTTGTTGTGCTGAATGTTGTGCCCGTCCAGGATGATAACCAGGTTAGAGCCAATGGTTTCCACCAAATTGCCTTCGGTGATGAGCACGCCGGTGTCTTCGCCCAACCCAATGCCGATGAGCTTGGGGTGCAAGGCCACCGACTCGATGAGCCGCCCAAACCGGCCGCGCTTCACGAAGTGCGAGTCGACGATGGCGGCGGGCAGCAAGCCCAGGCCGTTGCCCATTTTCACGGCACCTTTCAGCAGCGCGTCGGGCACCGAGCCGCCCCGAATCATGTGTTGCGACATGGCCATGGCGCCGGCGCTGGTGCCGGCAATCACGAAGTTGGGCTCGGCGTAGTACCGCTGCAGCATCCGGTCGAGGAAGTCGGTTTCGCCGAACATTTCGCGCAGCCGGGACTGGTTGCCGCCCGAAAACATGATGACGTCGGCGGCAAGCAGGCGCTCGAGGTATTCCGGCTGGCGGGCGTCTTCGGGCGTGCGAATGTCCATCACGCCCACGTTCAGGCAGTTGAGCATGGCGAAGGAACCCGTGTAAATCGGGCCCACCTCCTGCGGAATCATGGAAGCGGTGGTGATGACTTCGATGCGCGGGTCGAGCTTGCCGGTTTCGAGGACGATGCGCTTGAGAATGCCGAGCTCAAAAAAGTTGAGGTAATACTTGCGACGGGTGCGGGGGTTGGGGTAGGTGCCCTTGTCTTCGTTGCCGCCTACGGCAATGAGTTTGCCAAGAGGTGTGATGTTTTTCAACGGATAGCGGATATAAGTAATTGGAAAATGCGGGGGAAAGGCTCTAAACGACCGATTGGTGCCAAAACCGCACGCAAAGTTCGGGCCGGGTGGGCTTATGTGCGTGCGTTTAGCAAAGTATCGAGCGTGCCGGTGGCCACGGAGTGGTAATTGGGGCGCGCTTCGGCATAGATAGCCCGGGCCCGGGCCAGCCCATCGGGCGTCGCGAGCAGAGCCCGGTAGAGGGGTACCAAAAATTTGCGCCGGCCCACGTGCCGCAGAAAATTCTCCAGCGCGGGCGTGGCCGCCGCGTAGCCCGCCCGGATGGTGGCCGGAAACCAGGCGGCGAGAATTTCGGCATTGCCGGAAGCCGATAACAGAAACGCCGCGTCCAGCTCCGCCAGTTGCTCCTGCGGCAGGGTAGGCGGGAGGCCGTGCAGGAAATGCACCCATTCGTGGCTGCTCCATTCCGTAGTGGCGGGCCGCAGCTCTTGCGCCGCCGCGCCTTGCCGCAGCTGCACCAGTGCATGGGCCACGGCACCGAACCGGCGCGAGCTCACGGCCGGCGCGTTGGAGGGCAGGCCTGGCCCTTCGACCCACGCCGCCAGGTTCAGCTTGGCTTCCAAGCCCGGCTCCCGGTTCAGGAGTTCGGCGCGGAGGTAGTGCAGAAAGCTGGCCGTGTCCATGGCTTGAAAACTGAACCGGGCGAAGTACTCCTTAATAAAGGCGTCGAGCCGCGGCCGCCCCACCAGGGATTCCAGGGTGAGCAAAAGCGCGCAGCCCTTTTCGTAGGCAATTTCGGTCAGGCCTTCGTCGGGGTCGCGGCCGGCCAAGGCGAGGTGCAGGTGCGTGTCTGGGCTGGCTATGCCGATTTCTTCGATGGTGTGGTGCAGCGCACTGCGGCCCAGTACCTGGAGCATGTCGGCGTATTCGCGCCCATACAAATGTTCCATGATGCGCCGCTCGAAATAAACGGTAAAGCCCTCGTTCAGCCAGAAATCATTCCACGTTCCATTTGTAACTAAATTACCCGACCACGAATGGGCGAGCTCGTGGGCCACCAAACTGGTTAAGCTGCGGTCGCCGGCTAGAATGGTTGGCGTTACAAATGTTAATCTAGGGTTTTCCATTCCGCCAAAGGGGAAGCTGGGTGGCAGGACCAGCAAGTCGTACCGTTCCCAGCGGTAAGGACCGTACAGCTGCTCGGCCGCGGTTACCATTTTTTCCAGGTCGGCAAATTCGTGGGTGGCTTTGGGCAGGGTAGCGGGCTCGGCATAAATCCCCGTGCGCTCGCTGAGGGGCGCAAAGCGCAGGTCGCCCACGGCCAGGGCCATGAGGTAGGCCGGGATGGGCTGCGCCATTCGGAAGCGGTACTCGCCGCCCGGGTCTAGCTGCTGGGGGTTCTCGGCGCTCATGAGCGCCAGTAGGTGAGCGGGCACGCGCACGGTGGCCTCGTAGGTGAAGCGAATGCCGGGCGAGTCTTGGCACGGCAGCCAGGTGCGCGCCAGGATGGCCTGCGACTGCGTGAAGAGGAAGGGCTGGGTTCCGGCCGTCTGGGCTGGCTTCAGCCATTGCAGGGCCGCGGCGGTGGGCGCCGTGCGGTAGTGAATGCGCAGGGCCACGGTTTGCGGCCCCAGCGCCACGCGCAGCGCTTGCCCCAGAATGGCGTCCGGGGCGCCCACCGAAAAACCAGCGGGGGCGGCCTGGCCGGTTTCGGTCAGCGCTTCCACGGCTTCAATGCTCAAGTCCCGGGTGTCGAATACCGCTTCGGCCCCGGCCCCGGGGTTGGCCAGGTGCCAGGTAGCCGTTCCTGCCAGGGTCCGGCTGTCGAAGTCAACCGAGAGGTCGAGCACTAGGTGCCGCACCCGCACCGGGCTGGCCCCGGCGAAGCTGTGCGGGTCGAGGGGCGACATAACGGGCACAGGGGAGGGCGAGGAAGTAGGCGGCTGCATGGTGCGTGAAAGTTGAGGTATGCAAAAGTTGGAAGAATGCCGAAAGGTTGCCCTTGCGTTTACAAGCATTACCATAAGCACAAGCTTTACGTAGCCGGGCGGCGCGAAGCCCGTGGGCCACCCGCAACGAAAGGTGTGCCTCCACGACGAAATGTTGCCGAGCTTGGCGCTGTTGTTTTGGGCATTAGCTGTCGGAACAACTTCCGGGAAAACGAAGTTGGCACGATTCCGGCCCGGCCCCGAACGGCCTATGCCACGGAATGGCTTACTTTGTAACCGGACTGCCCGCGGGCGGCCCCGCGCAACCCCACCTTCCGCTTGGCAGTACAACGCCCGGCTTCCGGCGGTCGCCCGAGGTCTTTTCCGTTCGCTTTACCTTTCGCAATGTCCCTTCTGATTCGTTTTACTTCCCTGCTGTGGGTGTTGCTGGTGGCCGTGCTCGCGGGCGCCACGCTCCAGTCCTGTGGCTCCAACAATAGCCAGTCGGGCGAGGGCGGCTCATCGGCCGCGGTGGCCGAGCTGGGCCCCCAGCCCCTCATCGATAGCACCTACGTCATCAACACCATCCGGGCCGACCCCAACTTCAAGCCGCACTTGCTGGCGGCGCGGCGCTTTTACCGCGAGCGACAATTCCGACTAGGCTGGTTCAAGGACCACAAGCCGGTGCCCCAGGTCGAAACTCTCCAAGGCATTATTGCTAAAGCCCAGGATGAAGGCCTGGACCCTAAAGACTACCAGGTTAAGGACTTTAAGACTATGTTTGCCGAGCTGGATAAGGCCCGGCCCGATTCGGCGCGCCGCACGGCGCTGGAGCGGCAGATTGACGTGGCCCTCACCGGCACCTACATGAAGTGGGCCTCCGACTACTACCGGGGCGTGGCCAACCCGCGCGACAAAAAGAGCACGACGTGGCAGGTCAAGCCCAATAAAATCAAGCTGCACAAAGCCCTGCTCACCTTCCTGGGCGAGCGCAAAAGCCGCTACAACTACTACGAGTTTGCCCCCCTCCACCCCGAGTACGACCAGCTCCGGAAGGCCCTGGCTGCCTACCGGGCCCGGGAGCGGGCGGGCGGTTGGGCCACCTTGCCGGCCGGCACCAAGCTCAAGCCCGGCGACTCTTCTCCAGCCGTAGAGCTCTTGCGCAAGCGCTTGCTCGATAGCGCCGGTGGTGCCGACGCCAATGCCCTGCCGGTGCAAAATGTGTCGACTGGCGCTGGCGCCGGCACTACTCCGGCCCCGGTGTCCCAAATGTATGACGCCGAGTTGGTGGCCGCCGTGAAGCAGTTCCAGCAAGACGCCGGCCTCAAGCCCGACGGGGTGGTGGCCGGCGAAACCCTGCGCCAGCTCAACGTGCCGATTGGCTCCCGCATCGACCAGCTCATTCTGAACATGGAGCGCTGGCGCTGGCTGCCCAAACGCTTCGAACCCGACTACCTGTTGGTGAACATCCCGGAGTACACGCTGCACGTGGTGGAGGCCAACAAGGAGGTGTTTACCATGCCAGTCATCGTGGGCAAGGTGCTGCACGAAACCCCCGTTTTCAGCGACAAGCTGGAGTATGTGGTGCTGTCGCCGTACTGGAACGTGCCGTTCAGCATCATCGAAAACGAGCTTCGCGACAAGCTCGTCGCCGACCCGTATTACCTCGACCGGCTCGACATGGAGGTGGTGAAAGGCTCGGGCCGCAAGGCCGAAGTCATCGACCCAAGCACCGTAGACTGGGCCAACATAACCCAGGAAACCTTCAAATACACCCTGCGCCGCCGGCCCGGACCGAAGAACGATTTGGGGGACGTGAAGTTTATTTTCCCCAATTCGAACGACATCTACCTGCACGACACGCCCCACGACGAGCTGTTTTCGCAGACCAATCGCAGCTTCAGCCACGGCTGTGTGCGGGTGAAAGAGCCCATCAAATTGGCGACTTACCTCCTGCGCAACAAGCCAGGCTGGGACCAGCAAACCATCCTTGACTCCATTGCCACGCGGCGGGAGAAGTACGTCCCCGTGAAGGACAAGCTGCCGGTTTACCTGGTGTATTTCACTGCCTGGGCTGACGCTACCGGCCACCCCCACTTCCGCGACGACATCTACGGCCTCGACAAAGAACTGGCCCGCGAGTACTTCGACTAGTGGACTAAATGCTGAGGAAATCAGCCGCCCCCTGCTGAGTTGATTCACTAATCTGAAGCTTCAAGGAACCCAACGCACGAAGCCCGTTCACCAATTGGTGGGCGGGCTTCGTGCGTTGGGTTCCTGCCGTACAGAATACGTTTAATAACAATTGTAACTAGCCGAGACAAGTATACTTTTGATGTTTTGTTACATATGTAACTGATAGGAAAGTAGGATTGATATCATTTATAAACATGTAAAATTCACCCTTACGGCAGAAGCATCTTTCGATTGACTACATTTGTAATTATAGATAAATGTCATGGTCGAGCGTATTCGGATGCTGCTGGAGGTACGGCAGCTGACTCCTACACAGTTTGCGGACGCCATTGGCGTTGCACGTCCTATTGTGAGCCACATACTGTCGGGCCGCAATAAGCCGAGCTTGGAAGTAGTGCAGCGCATTCTGGCCGCCATGCCGGACCTATCGATGCCCTGGCTTCTCAATGGAACCGAACCTATGCTGGCCACGGCCCCCGCGGCCCAAACGCAGCCAGCTGCGCCCGCAGCGCCCGTTCCTGAAACTCAGAGCGTGCCGGTGCCGGTTCTTGCGCCCATTCCACTAACGATTGGTTCACAGGTAATTGCTTCTGAAACGGTAGCGCCTCAACTACCTGCGGATGCTGGAAAACCGAAATCTGCTCCTGCACCAAAAGCCGCCCCAGCGGCACCCAGACCTGCGTTGAAGCGCTTTTCGGCAGCAACTCCTAAAGCCCAGGCTGTCGTCCAGGCGCCCGCGGCCACAGCCCAGCCCGTTGTTACTGCTCCAGCTTCGCCCACGCCAGTAGAGCATCAACCCGTGGAGCAGCAAGCGGCTCCTACGCCGGCACCACCGGTAGGCGCGTCTTCAAGCGCGGTTGCTGCCGATGGCAATGCCGCCGCGGCCGCTTTCATCTCCGGGACCAAGAAGCACATTCGTCGAATTGTGATTTTCTATCAAGACGGTTCGTTCGCCGACTATCAGCCTGAGTAGCGGCCAAGCCAGTAGAATGGGGCTTGGGTCACGGTGCTTATAGCGCCTGCTATAAGCAATCAACTGGGGCAAAACACCCGGCAGCAAGGCAAGCGCTAAAGCCTTCTGCTCGGAGCTACGCGCGGGCAGCAGTCATTTTGAAACAGAAAGGAATAGTCGCCTTGCGTCGCGTGGTAATACCATTTGTCATGCTTCCCATAATGAGCCCGATTGAGATTTGGGACGGCTAACTAATGCGCTGTTTGCTCCTGATAATTCATATACTTAATTTCGACTAGTACTAAGTTTACTAGGTGGTTCTATTGAGATGAAATAAGTAAGGATTTTTGTTATATAAAGCGCTGTTAATCAATAATAATGTGTCTACTAATAAAAGCAATAGATTGAGTGTAATGGCAAGAGTTTTAACGTTTCGAACTGCTATTGGTAGACAACCGCATTAGCTATAAGTCAAAAGTTGTTCCTGCTATGTTACAGTGGTTGCGTGAGCGTGGTTGCTAATGTCATTGACAGGGCTGACGCACTGGTAAGTTCAATAGATGCAAAGCCGCTGTCGAACCCATCTGCTAACCAACTGAGCGCGGCGACAACCCAAGATGATGGAACGGAGGATGCACTTTAGGTCAGCCGTTAAGTCAGGGCAGGGCCGCAGGGCGGGAGCGGTTTGGGGTTGGCCGGCACTGTAGCGAACAAGAGCCGGTAACGTCGCAGTTACCAATTGTAAATCTGTGGGCTTTGACAAAGCCCGCTTGAACGCCCTGGGTCAAGTAGGTGGAGCAGCCCAAATGGGAGCCCAGTTTTGAGTGGCTTGGTTGTTCGTTTGGCGGCGCTGGGTTACCTTCGCAACATGAAACTGACCCGCACGAATCTTTGGTTGGCCGCCGCCGCGGCAATGTTCCTGACTGCCTCATGCACGCCGCCACCCGACGCTGAAAAAGACCCCGACGCCGACGCGGCCTACAAACGCGCGCACCGGACCGAGGGGTACCGCGAAGCCCAGCGTTCTAACGTCACCCGCAACCAATAAAGAAGATTGGCTCCTTGAAGAGGGCATCATTTAGGTAGGTATCAAAAAAAGCCTCCGCCCAAATTTGGGCGGAGGCTTTTTTTGATTGTTGAGGTGTTGGTTAACGGAAGGCGCGTACGCAGAGCAGTCTGCCCGAACGGCTAGGCAACAGGCACGGCCTCGGCAAATGCAGGCACTGGCACAGGAGCGGTGTCGAAGTTGGGCAAGGTGATGCCCGCGAGCAAGTCACGCTCCAGCAGGTTGGCCCAAGTGTGCAGGTAGAGCACCACGTCGTCGCGCTGGTTGTGGCGCAGGGCGTTGCGGCGCTCAAAAGGAATGGCCGCCCGAATGGCCGGGTCGGAAATTTTCTCTAAGTGGGTAAGGTCGGCGCGGGAGAAGCCCAGGGCCAGCATCTCGTCAATGGTTTGGTCGATGGGCAGGCCGCTGGTGGGGCAGTAGTCGATGAGCTGCCGCTCCCAGTCGCCGTAGCGCTGCATGGCGCGGGCGTGGATTTCGGCCTTGGTGAGGCGCGTCACGGTTTGGGCGAGGTGGCCGCAATTGCAACTGCCCATGTGGCCCCACTGGTAGGGCGCTTGGGTGGCGAGGCGCTGGGCCGTGTCGCGCAAGGCTTGGATAACGGGAAGCGTGGGCTGAGCCATAAGAGGAGAGAAATTATTTGCGGAGAGAGCAAGCAATCTGCTGTAAAAAGCAACGGGCCCCGGAAAAAGTTTTCCGGGGCCCGTTGCTTTTTACAAGGCTTAACTCTTGCACTTAACTACGCTAGCGTGCTGCGCCGTTAAAACGAGCCGCGGCGCGAACCGCCGGCGTCGCCCCGACGGCGCCCGCCCAGGTCGCCGCCTTCGCGGTTGCCGCCTACGTTCACGCGGGCACCGCCGCTGCCGAAGCGGCGCGAGGTGTCCGACTGACCATTGCCGGCGGGCGAAGCCGGACGGCTGCGCTCACCGCTGGGGCGGCCGCTGCCGCTGCCCTGACCACCGGAGCGGCCGCTGCTCTGGCCACCGCCGGAACGACCGCCGCCGTTCCCGCCTTCGCGGGGGCCGGAGCGTGCCGGGCGACCCGCCGGGCCTTTGGGCCGAATGATGCGCTCGTTGCCGTGCAGCATGACGGGCTTGATGCGGCCCGACACAAACGGGTGCTCCGCTTCCACGTCAATTTGACGGCTGATGAGCTTCTGGATGTCCTGCAAATAGGCGCGTTCCTCTTCTTCCACGAAGGAAAACGCGGTACCGAAAGCGCCGGCCCGGCCCGTGCGGCCAATGCGGTGCACGTAGGTCTCGGGCTCGTTCGGGATTTCGTAGTTGATGACGTGCGTCAGCTCGTCCACGTCGATGCCGCGGGCAGCGATGTCGGTGGCCACCAGCACGCGGGTGCTGCCGGCCTTGAAGTTGGACAGGGCGCGCTGGCGGTGGTTCTGCGACTTGTTGCCGTGGATGGCTTCGGCCGGAATCTGGTTGGCGGCCAGGGCCTTCACCACTTTGTCGGCGCCGTGCTTGGTGCGGGTGAACACCAACACGCGCTTGATGCCTTTGTCCTGCAGAATGTGGCGCAGCAGGGCAGGCTTGTCGTTGTTTTCAACCAGGAACACCGACTGCGTCACCGTGTCGGCGGTGCTGCTCACGGGCGTCACGGCCACGCGCACTGGGTTGGGGCGCAGGATGGTGCTGGCCAGTTCCTGAATTTGGCCCGGCATGGTGGCCGAGAAAAACAGGGTCTGGCGCTTGGTGGGCAGCTTGGGCAGGATGCGCTTGATGTCGTTGATGAAGCCCATGTCGAGCATGCGGTCGGCTTCGTCGAGCACGAATACTTCGATTTGGCGCAGGTCCACGAAGCCCTGGTTCATGAGGTCGAGCAGGCGGCCCGGGGTGGCGATGAGCACTTCCACGCCGCGCTTGAGCTGCGCAACCTGCGGGTTTTGGCCCACGCCGCCGAAAATAACGGTGTGACGAATCTGGCTCAGGTGGCGGCCGTAGGCGCCGAAGCTTTCGTTGATTTGGATGGCCAGCTCGCGCGTCGGCGTGAGCACGAGGCAGCGAATGGCGCGCGGGGCGTGGTTGGAAACCTGGGCCGTGCGGTGCAGTACCTGCAGAATGGGCACGGTGAAGGCCGCCGTTTTGCCGGTGCCGGTTTGGGCCACGCCCAGCAGGTCTTTGCCCTCGAGCACGTGCGGAATGGCTTGCTCTTGGATGGGGGTGGGGGTGGTATAACCTTCCTCTTTGAGGGCTTTGAGGATGGGGTCAATCAGGTTTAAATCGTCAAACGTCATGTGGGGTGTTGGGTACTGGGTGTTTGGTATGGCGCTGACGGACAAGGAGCCGCGCGCTGGTTAGTTGAGCCTAATGTGTTCACATAGGCGGGCATGACCACACCGGAGCTTGCGGGCGTGGGCGGGGGTGAGCGGCTCGTCGGAGGCCGTCAGATTCCCTGAATGAAGAGAAGGGGGGTGAGGTGCGCTTACTTTGCGGAGGCAGCCGAGGCGCGGGGCTTTGCCCGGCACGGCCGGGCAGCGGGCTGCTCCGACGGCGGCCCTGGTGATTGCAAAGGTACAACATCCAACAGCGCCCAACACGTTCAGGCCAACCTGCCGCAACGGGCCCGCCCGGCCGCGACGCCTTGGGTGCGGTGAAACAAGTGCCGAAAAAAGGCAAAAGCGTGGGCGGCGTGCCCGAAGTTTGTGCCGGAATACTCGATAAGTAAGGAGCCCTTCGCACCGATGCAATCGGATAAAACGCCGCCAATCAGTCGCATAACCACGGTCCTGTTCGATTTGGACGACACGCTGTTTGACCACGTGGCCACGGCCCGGGCAACCTTGCGCGTGAGCGCCGTGGCGCTACCATTTTATTCAGGACTCGACTTCGAAGCCTTCTACCAGCGCTACAGCGAGCTACTGGAAGACTACCACGCCCGGTTTTTGGCGGGGACCTGCACCTACGAAGAAGCCCGACGCTTGCGATTTGAAGGGTTGCTGGAGCCGTTTTGGCCGGCGGCCACGGCGGCCGACGTAGCGGCCTTCGCCCAAGCCAGCCAACGGCACTACCCGCGCTTGCGCCAGCCGGTGAAAGGCGCCCTGGAGCTGCTGCGGGCGCTGAAGCCGCACTACCGCATTGGCGTAGTGACGAATAACCGCACCACCGAACAAATCGAAAAGCTCGAATACTTGGGGATGACGCCCTTTGTGGACGCGCTCATCACCTCGGAAGAAGTGGGCGCGGCCAAGCCCAACCCGCGCATTTTTGAGGCGGCCTTGCAGCGCCTGCAGGCCCAGCCCGAACAAGCCGTGCTGGTGGGCGACAACTGGCAGGCCGACGTGTTGGGGGCCTCGGCCAGTCGCATCCGCCCGGTGTGGCTCAATCGTTTTGGCGCCGGCCGGCCGCTACCTCACGTCACCGAAATTACTGGCTTTGAACCCTTGGCGGGTGTTTTGGGGCTGATTACCGGGACGGAGCCAAGCCTGCCGAGCGCGACTTCCTGAGCATTTATCCGTTATTGTAGGCGAGCCACCCTTCGCCTTAAACTTTCTTCCTCATGCAAATTATCGAGCGCAGCCGCGTTTTCGACGGCCATTACAAAGTCAACCAGCTCCTTGTGCAGGACGGGGACACGCAGCTCAAGCGGGAGCAATTCGCGCCCGGCAAGGCCGTGGCCGCGCTGGTCTACGATACCGCTCGGCAGGTATACGTCCTCACCCGCCAGTTTCGCATCGGCCCCGAAGCCGACATTCTGGAGATTGCCGCCGGCATGATAGACGGCGGCGAAGCCCCCGAAACCGCCGTGCGCCGCGAGATTCAGGAGGAGCTGGGCTACGAAGTAGACAAGCTGGAGCAAATCGTGTGCATGTGGCCTTCGCCGGGCACCAGCTCCGAAGAAATCACCGTGTACTACGCCGAGGTGAGCCAAAAAACCGGCGAAGGCGGCGGGCTGGCCGAAGAAAACGAGAACATCGAGATGGTGGACTTCACATGGGATGCGCTGCTCGCCGAGCCGCTGCGGGACGCCAAGACGGTAATTGCCGTGCAGTGGGTGCGGCTGCGGGGGTAAAGTAGGTAATCCGTAGGCAGGCGCGGCCCCGAGGGCGTAGCGTTCGACCAATCCAGCCATAACCAGCCGCGCTAGATACTTGCGCAAGAGGCTTTGTATGCTTCTCCTTAAAGTGAGCCAACCATAACTAAAGCTTCCACCCGAACCCACTGCGCCGCCGGTAGCGTCAGCGTACAAGCAAAAGTTTGGTAGCGTTTGGCGTCGCGGATGGTCACTTTCAACTCTTGCCAAAGCGCGGAGCAGTGGGGTTGAGCAGCAATTGGCCGAACTTGCGCGAACAGTCGCTCGCCACAGTCGAGGACTCTGTCTCGGCAACGGCCCCGCACTTGTTGATACTGATGCGCTATACCCCGCCCGCTTGCGCCAGAACGCGCCTGCCCACACCACAACCTATATGAAAAATCCCCTGCTTCTCGCCTTGCTGCTGTCGCTACTCAGTGCCACTGCTTACGGCCAGCGGCAGCCCCTGCGGGTTGGGGTAATTGGGCTGACCCACACCCACGTGCACGGGATACTGGGCCGGCCCAAGGACGATAAAATACTCATCGTGGGCATTGTGGAGACGAACACGGACCTGGCGCGCCGCTACGCCCAGCAGCACGGCTTCGCCATGGAACTGGTGTATGCCACTGTGGAAGAAATGATTGCCAAAGCCCGGCCCGAAGCCGTTGCCGCCTTTGGGACCATTTACGAGCATTTGGAAATTGTGGAGAAATGCGCCCCGCGGGGCATTCACGTCATGGTGGAAAAGCCCCTGGCGGTGAACATGAAGCACGCGCGCAAAATGGAGGCGCTGGCCACCAAACACCGCATCGAGTTGCTCACCAACTACGAAACCACTTGGTACCCCACCGTACACAAAACCAACGAGCTAGTGCAGCAGGACAGCATCGGGAAAATCAGTCAGCTCATCGTGCGTGACGGCCACCGGGGGCCAAAAAAAATAGGAGTCAACCCGGAGTTTCTCGCCTGGCTGACCGACCCGGTCCAAAACGGCGGCGGGGCTATTACCGATTTCGGCTGCTACGGGGCCAACATCTCCACGTGGCTGATGCAAGGCCAAAAGCCAGTGGCCGTCACAGCGGTTACCCAGCAGTTCCAGCCCGAAAACAACCCGCGCGTGGACGACGAGGCCACGATTCTGTTGACCTACGACCAGGCCAAAACCACCATTCAAGCGTCGTGGAACTGGCCCATTGGCCGGAAGGACCTAGAGGTGTATGGGACGAAGGGCGCCATTTTTGCCGATAACCGGAGCAACCTGCGGCTGCGGATAGCCGAAGGGTACGACGGGTTCACGGAAACCGCGCAGCGTCTGGAGGAGCGACGCGCCCCCTACAACGACCCGTTCTCTTTTTTTGCGGCCGTCATCCGAAAAGAAATCACCGAAACGCCCTATGGGTTGAACTCCCTGGCCAATAACATGCTGGTGGTAGAAATTCTGGATGCCGCCCGGCTTTCCGCCAAAAAGGGCAAGACCGTCAAGTTAAAATAATGCCTTCCGCAGCACTGCAAGCCCCCCAAAGTGGCCAAATTCATACCGGGGTCCCTACTAAGTAGCTAATGCGCGGCGGGTGGCGTCAGAATGTAATCAAACGTCTGGTGGCGCTTGGCGTCGCGCATGCTGACGTTCAGTTCCTGGGCGTCCGTTTTGGGAAGGGGAATCATGCGCTGCTGGCTGAGCCGCTGCGGGACGCTAAGACGGTGCTGGTCTTGTAGTGGCCGCGGGGCTAGTTTTTTGTTGCAATGCCCCCGGGTATTGCAGTTTGTGAAAGCCTCCAGGGCGTCATGGTCTCGGCGTGCAGCAGGAGTGCCTCAGCCAGCGGGCTGACGGATAAATCAACGAAGCGGACCCCGTAGTGCAATTCGTCGGCGGTTTCGATGGTGCGGCTGCCGAAGGAGACGACCCGGCGCAGGCGCAGGGCGTTGCGCCAGTCGCGCAGGGCCACGGCGTTGCCGAAAGCAAAGGCGTTGGCCGGGATGCTGTAGCCCAGAATCAGGGGGCCGCTGTCGACGTCGCCTTCACTGGTTTCGTAGGAGCCGGCTCGCTCGTGGTACAGCCGCAGCACGCCAAAGTTGGTGCTGAAGTGCTGCTGGTAAAGCCGGTATTGCTCGGCGGCGTAGGCGGGGGCAAAGCGGTAGAGAAAGAAAATGCTCCAACCCAAATGGGAGCCGCGCGGCTCCTCGGCGGCGTGGTGGCGCGTAGCCGGCCGGGAGAGCAACAAGCCGGTGGCGGAGTCGGCGAGGTGCTGACGGGCGTAGGCGACCCACTGCTGGCAAAAGGCGCGGTAAGGGCTGCCCGTGAGGTCGCTGTGCAACTGGAGCGAGGCCAGGGCCACCGTGTTGTCGGGCACCCACACGCCTTCGGGGTAGGACTCCAGGCAGTGGTTGGGCGCGGCGGCCAGCCGGCGGTGCAGCGTGGCGGAAAGAGAATCGTGCAGGGCGTGGAACGGCGAGGCGGGGTCGAGCAGGCGGTGGCAGCCCAGCATCAGGTTGAGGTGCCCCAGGTAAAGCACGGAGGTGACCGAGTCGGCTGCGGTGGCGGCAGCCGGATTGCGAAAGGCTTGGGCGATGCTGCCGGACAGCATTTTCGCGATGGCCAACTGGGTGTATTGCGCGGCTTCGCCCCGAAAACCAGCGTCGAGCTGCGCCATGTTGGTGAAGGCATACACCGAGTAAGACAGGGAAAACAGCGCCCATTCGGCGTTGCCCAGCGCCGTCAATTCCGACGCGTCGCCTTCGGGCGTGCGAATGACGCGTTCGAGGTAGTGCGCTTTGCGGTACAGCTCGGCCGGGGCGGGGTAGTGGTAGGTTGGCCAGCTAAAAGCCACCATCAGGCCCAGCAGCAATGCCATGAAAACGAGAGCTGCTTTGCGCTTCATGCAGGTGTAGGAAGCCCCGCTGCCGGAGAGCAGGAGCTGGGTAGGGGTGGCGTGGTGCCGGAGGCGGTTGGCGAAGCAAAAGCAGTGGCGTGTCATCGCCAAGCCAGCACCAAAGTGAAGAAAACTTTTCTACATTTGTAGAAGTAATAAGCGCATAAAAAAATAAGGGGCCAGGCACTCGGCCCAACCCCTTACCACTACTTGAGGTAGTGAGCGAGCAACAGAAGGATGATGTCCTTCGCCACTCCGCTCGCAAACCCCAGCAAAATCGGTTTCCACCAATCTTGCAGTAGTTGTTTCGCACGTTCCCGCTTCATCTTGCTAAGAAGTAAGGGTGTACGTTCCACCCACTTCTTGAAGCCCCGGTTGTGTCCAGCAGCCGGGGCTTCGTCTTTTTACAGACGTCGCTTTGGCGGGAGACTACCGTGCGGTATACCAAAGATAAGAAATAGAGTTGGTGTAATTGCTAATAAAATTAGTTTTTAATTCGTATTATATTAGCAAATATTCAAACCTGATAATGTTTGAAGCTTGGCTTTTGCAGCGTGCGAAGGCCCATTAACGACACAGTACTGCCCTTATAGACAGGCAGATGCCACCGCGTATGCAGGCGTGAGTGCGCCAGCTCCAAAGCAAAGGATTACTGCGCCGCGGGCAGCGTCAGCACGTAGTCGAAGGTTTGGTAGAGCTTGGCGTCGCGGATGCTCACGTTGAGTTCCTGGGCATCCATCTTGGGGAAGGGAATCATGCGCTGGGCCTGGTAGAGGTCGCGGCCGAAGAAACGGCCACTGCCGGGCGCCAGGGTTTGGGCAAACACCTCTTTGCCATCTTTGGAAGTGACGGTCAGGGTGAGGTTGGAAAGCTCGGCGCTGGAAGGGCCCTGGCGGTGGATGGTGATGAACAATGCACCCCCGGGAGGAATGGCCGTTACCCGGCGCTGGTAGGTGCTGTCGGCCCAGTCTTTCAGCTTGCGCAGGGCTTCCACTTCGGTGAGCATGTCGGTGTAGGAGCGGTAGCCAAGGCGGGTAAACGAGCCGTCGACGTCCTGCTCTTCGTCGGTGTTTTTGGTCACGTTCTGCACGTAGGGCGACACGGCGTCTTTCTGGGCAAACGTGTAGCGCTTGCGGCCCTTGGCGGCTTTGCCAGTCGGCTGGGCCAGGGCAATGCTGGCGGTGCAGAGGCTCAGGGCCAGGAAAGCCACAGCGTGGCGGGCTACATGGGGAAAAGTAGGCATAGAGGAAGGGGAGATAACAGGAATTAATTGCACGTAATGAGACCCGTAGAAAAACGGTCTACAAAGTAACTGCTTACCGGGCAAACCTTGGCAAAGTTGAATCAGAAGGTGCCAAAATCGGGGTTCTGTAGCCTGTCGAACTTGATTAAAGCATAATGCGGGCGTAACCAACGCTTCACAGCAAGGGCGGAACTTTGAGAGCAGGATTTTCACCGGTGTTTACCCTGCCTGCTATGTATTTTCCTGCATTGTTTTCGAGCCTGCGCCGTTTAGGGCGCTGGTTCGTGTACGAGATATTTCAATTGGCGCTGTGGGTCGCCTTCGCGCTGCACACCCTGGCCAGCCTGCGCTCCGCCTTGGGCGGGGGCGGCGAAAACGGGGCATTGCGGCGCTCGGGGCCCGCCATTCGGCCCCGCCGCTCGCTGAGCTCCGGCCGCGGGGGCCGCTTTACCCAGTCGGCCGCATGAGCAGGGCCGCATCTGCCGAGCTCGGTTCGGCCTTGCCGGGAACTGGCCCGGCGGCCAAGCCCCGGCGCCGGCGGCGCGTGCAGGTGGCCGTCGTCAGCGACGTGCACCTGGGCACCTACGGCTGCCACGCCAAGGAGCTGCTGCGCTACCTGAAAAGCATTCGGCCGCAGGTGCTGGTGCTGAACGGGGACATTGTGGACATCTGGCAGTTCAGCAAGAACTACTGGCCGCCGGCCCACATGCGCGTGGTGCGCTACCTGACGGGCCTGGCCGCCAAGGGCACCAAAATTCATTACCTCACCGGCAACCACGACGAGCTGCTGCGCAAGTTTGCGGGCCTGAAGCTGGGCCAGTTTCGGCTCGACAACAAGCTGGTGCTCGACCTGCCGCACGGCCGCACCTGGCTGTTTCACGGCGACGTATTCGACGTGACCATGCGGCATTCGCGCTGGCTGGCCAAGCTGGGCGGGCACGGCTACGACTTGCTGATTCTGATAAACCGCTTCGTGAACTACGGGCTGGCCAAGCTGGGCCGGCCGCGCGTGGCGCTGTCGAAGCTGGTGAAGGAACGGGTGAAAACCGCCGTGGCCGCCGTGAGCAACTTCGAGGCCACGGCCGCAACCATTGCCGCCGACGAAGGCTACCGCTACGTGGCCTGCGGGCACATTCACCAGCCCGAAATCAAACCCCTGGCCACCGAGAAAGGCGAGGTCATCTACCTGAATTCGGGCGACTGGGTCGAGAACCTGACAGCCCTGGAGTACACGCCGGAAACGGGGTGGCAACTCTATTATTACAACGAAGACCCGGCCATGCAGCAAACCGCCGAAACCGAAGCCGCCGACGCGGCCGAGGACCTGGCCGACGCCAACCCGGCCGCCCTGCTGGACGGCCTGCTGGCCGAATTCAAGATAAAGTAAGCCGGTTATTGCCCGCGCAATGCCGTAGAACGTGTTTCCCTCCTCAATGCCCCGAATACTTTACGCCATCCAAGGCACCGGCAACGGCCACCTGACCCGCGCCCTTGATGTGGTACCGCTGCTGCAAGCGCGCTGCAGCCAGCTCGACCTCCTGGTGAGCGGCCCGCCCGCCGACCTGCCCTTGCCCTTCGAGCTGACGCATCGGGCTCAGGGCATGGGTTTTTTGTTTGGCAAGAAAGGCGGTATCAACTTCGTCAAGACCTTTCTGCAGTTCAACTCGGCCAGGTTTCTGCACGAAGTGCGGCACTTGCCGGTGGAAAGCTACGACTTGGTCATCAGCGACTTTGAGCCGGTGAGCAGCTGGGCCTGCAAGCTGCGCGAGGTGCCCTGCGTGGCCCTGAGCCACCAAAGCGCCGTGCTGCACCCCGCGGCCCCGCGCCCCGGCCGCGAAGACCCCGCCGGGCGGGCCGTGCTCAAGCACTACGCGCCCAGCACCGCCCAATACGGCTTTCACTTTCAGCCCTACGCGCCGGGCATTTTCACGCCGGTTATTCGCCAGCAGGTGCGCGAGCTTAGTCCCGTGAATGAAGGGCACTACACCGTGTATTTGCCGGCTTACAAGGAGGAAATACTGGTGGAGCGGCTGCAGTATTTGAGCCGCAGCGTGCGCTGGGAGGTGTTTAGCAAGCACAGCACCGAGGCCGTGACGCACGGCAACGTGCAGGTGTGGCCGGTGAGCGGCGCGGCCTTCCTCGACAGCCTGGCGCGCTCGGCCGGCGTGCTGTGCGGCGCCGGCTTCGAAACCCCCGCCGAGGCCCTGTACCTGGGCAAAAAGCTGCTGGTGATGCCCATGAAGCAACAGTACGAGCAGCAGTGCAACGCCGCCGCGCTGGAGAAAATGGGCGTGCCCGTTATCAAAAACTTCAAAGACAAAAACTTGGATAAAGTAGACCAATGGCTACACCAAGACGACACCGTAGCCGTTGACTACCCGGACCAAACGGCCGCTGTGATTGACCAGCTGCTGCGTGAGCAATTGCATGGCAAGAAGTCTGCGCGTAATGTGTTGTTATAAAAGTTCATACACGTAAGCTGTTGAGAAAGTCGGCTCCGCCCGGTCCGACGCCCTAGGCGTCCGACCGGTTGTTGCCTGGCCCGCCTCCCCGTCACCTTTCAACGACAACCGGTCCGACGCCCTAGGCGTCCGACCGGCAAACGACACACAGCCTAAACCGCTTTACTAATTGAAGTCCAATGTTCGTAATCAAGTAAGTAGGACAGCCGTTAGTCATTAATTATCCGACATCCACTTCGCCTTTCCGCGCCCCGCGCATGATTCATCTTCCTCCCAGCTACCAGGAGCCGCTGCCGCCGGCTTTTTACCCGGAATCGGCCCCGGGCTCGTTTTCCCGCGCCGATTTTGGGCCGGATTTCCTGTGGGGCGCTTCGGCCGCGGCCTACCAAACCGAAGGCGCCTGGCAGCACCAGGGCAAGGGCCCCAGCATCTGGGACGATTTTACGCGGCGCAAGGGCACCATCCGGCGCAACGAGCACGGCCGCGTGGCGGCCGACTTCTACAACCGCTACGAAACCGACCTCGACCTGGCCAGCGCCATGAACCTGACCGATTTCCGGTTTTCGGCCGCCTGGGCGCGGGTGCTGCCCGAAGGCACCGGCGCCGTGAACCGGCGGGGCCTGGATTTTTACGACCGGCTGGTGGATGCCTGCCTCGAGCGCGACCTGCGGCCCATGCTCACGCTCTACCACTGGGATTTGCCCAGCGCGCTGCAAGCCCGCGGCGGCTGGACCAACCGCAACATTGTGGGCTGGTTTTCGGAATACGCCCAACTGATGGCCCGCCGCCTGGGCGACCGGGTACCGCACTGGGCGGTGCTCAACGAGCCCATGGTCTTTGTGGGGGCGGGGCACCTGCTGGGCGTGCACGCGCCCGGCCGGCGGCACCTGGGGGCCTTTCTCTCGGCGGCGCACCACGCCACGCTGGCCCAGGCCGAGGGCGGCCGCGCCCTGCGCGCAATGCTGCCCGACTCGGCCCAGATTGGCACCACGTTTTCGTGTTCTTACCTCACGCCGCACCGCCCCGGCAACGCCAACGACGAAGCGGCCACCCGCCGCGCCAATGCCGTGCTGAACCGCTTTTTTGTGGAGCCCGCCCTCGGCCTGGGCTACCCGGTGGCCGAACTGCCCGCCCTGCGGTGGCTACTGGAACGCTACCAGCGGCCCGGCGACGAGCAGCGCATGAAGTTCGATTTTGACTTCTGGGGCATCCAAAACTATACCCGGGAAGTGGTGAGGTTCTCGCCCTGGCTGCCGCTGCAGTGGGCGGCTTTGGTGCCGGCCAAGCTGCGCGGCGTGCCCTACACCGACATGGGCTGGGAGGTGTTCCCGGAGTCGCTTTACCAAATGTTAAAACAGTTTGCGGCTTATCCAAATGCGCCAAAGCTGCTCGTAACCGAAAGTGGCTCAGCGTTCCCAGATGTGGTAACGGACGGCCGGGTGCCCGACGTGGCCCGCCGGGCCTACCTGCAAGCTGCCATTGGGCAGGTGCTGCGGGCCCAGCGCGAGGGGGTGGACGTGGGCGGCTATTTCTCGTGGAGCCTGACCGACAACTTCGAATGGGCCGAGGGCTATGGCCCCCGCTTCGGGCTCATCCACGTCGACTACGAAACTCAGGAGCGCACCGTGAAAGACTCGGGCCGGTGGTACGGAGATTTTTTGGGTGGGCAGGCCCTGGCAGGGCAGGGGCACGAGGCCGAACAAGCCGCCACGCCGCCCGCGCTGCCGGTAAGAAAGTAGCGAGCCGGTCTACAGCCGTTCCATTGTGTTGGCGCGTGGCCGTTCGTGGGCGGCGCCGGTGGTGTCGCTGAGCGTGCGGAGGAAGGCCACGAGCTGGCGTTTTTCGGTGGGCGTGAGCTGAAGTTTGTCGGCGGGCAGGGTTTGGGTGGGGACGGTGAGGCCCATACCGGCGCCCCCGCCTTCGTTGTAGAAATCGATGACCTGCTCTAGGGTTTGGTAGGCGCCGTTGTGCATGTAGGGCGCGGTAAGGGCCACGTTGCGCAGGGTGGGCGTTTTGAAGGCGTAGCGGAGCGGGTCGAGTTTCGTGTGCGCGTACCGGCCCTGGTCGGGGTCGAGGCGCTGGGCCGCGGGGGTAGTTGGCACGCCCAGTACTTCGGCTTCGGAATCGGTGAAATTGGGCGGGGCAGTGCCGTTGAGCAGGGGCATGAAGTGGCAAGTGGCGCACCGGCCCTTGCCCATGAACAGGTTGAAGCCGGCCACTTCGTTGGCGGTGAGGCCCGCTGCGGTGCCGCGCAGCGCTTGGTCGAAGGGCGAGTTCAGGCGCACGAGGCTGCGCTCGTAGGCGGCCAGCGCGTTTTGAATGTGCACGGGCTCGATTTGCTTTTCGGCCTGCGGAAAGGCTTGGCGAAACAGGGCGGCGTAGGCCGGCTGCTGGCGCAAGCGGCGAGCGGCTTCGGGCAGGGAGCCGTGCATTTCGTCGCGGTTGCCCACCACGTCGAGGCTTTGGTTTTCGAGGGTGGCGGCCCGCAGGTCGTAGAACTGGCCGGCTTGCAGCGCCGCGTTGTAGAGGGTGGGCGTGTTGCGGCGGGCGGCCTTGCCGCTCAGTGTGGCGTTGAGGGCCAGCCCGTCGGTGAAGGCGCGGTCGGGCCGGTGGCAGCTGGCGCACGAGCGGCCGCCGCCCCCCGACAGAACGGGGTCGAAGAACAGCTGGCGGCCCAGGGCCACTTTGGCGGCGTTGCTGAACCACTGCGCGTTGCCGGTATAAAAATCCGGGTTGAAGGCGGCCGAATCGAAGAGCGTGGCCGCGTCGCCCCGGAAGCTGCGCAGCTCCGTGAACGGCGCGATGCCCACTTGCCGCTGGTACGCCAGCAGGGCCCGGCCCAGCGGGTTGGCGTGGCGGGAGATGAATTCAAACCGGTTGAAATCAGCGAAGCTGACGGGCTGGCGCAGGTAGGCCTCGGCGGCCAGCAGGCGTTGGCGCAGCTGCTCATAAGCGGCTTTGGGCTCGGCAGCGGTAGGCGCGTACAGGCGCAGCGGCGCATGCAGAGCGGCCAGGGCCGTGGCCGCCTCGGGCAGGGCCGTGCCCACCGCGGGCGTGTCGAACCCGCTAATGCCCAGGGCCACCACCCGAAAGGTCTCCTGCCGAAGCGCATCAAAAACGTGCGAATCTGTGAATTCCTGCACCGCCCAGGAGTCGCTCAGGCCGCGAAGCTGGCGCCGGAGCCGGCCCACTTCCTGGCGCAGGCTGGCTCTGCCCTCAGCATCCGGCGCGGGGTAGAGCAGCGTCTCAATGACCTGCAGGCCGCCGGCTTCAAATTGCCGCGTTTCTTCCACCTCAATTTCCGGCACTGGCGCGCCGTTGACGAGGCGGCTGGCGCTGGGCAAAAAGTACTCGCTAAAGGCCTCCACGCGCTTGTAAGCCAGGCGGCAGCGCACGAAGGCTTGGCGGAGTGAGTCGACGGAGCTGGTGGGCCGGCTGGCCAGTGGCAGCAGTTCCTGGTCGACCAGGGCCGTCAGCCGGGCAAGGTCAGCAGCCACTAGGGCTTGCACCTGGGCCAGGCGCGTGGCTGCCGCCGGTTGGGTGGCGGTGCTGGTGGAGGAAGGGCCGCAACCGGGCAGCAGCAATCCGCCGCAGCTCACCAGCAGCGCCAGTTGCCGAGTTATTTGGCCTAGAAACCGCATCTGTGTACCTAATATGTGAAAAAGCAAGCAGCCTTCCACCCAAATGGAGTGAAAGGCTGCCACCCAAAATCAGATAGAGAAACTACTTCGCGATGCCGCGCACGATGAGCACTTGGCCACCTTCGCGGCTGTTGTTCGAGGCGTTGCCCGAGCGGTCGGGGTCCTGGAACTTGGCGTCCTGCCAGGTATGGGGGTGGATGTTGACCAGGAAGGTGTTGGGCGTGTTCACGATGTCGCTGATGTCAATCATGGCGCCGTATTCCCAGGAGCTCAGCAAGTTCGACTTTACGGTGTTGTACTTGTCGTTGAAGGCGGTGTCGGTGCGGCGGTGGTTCATTTCAAGCACGGGCACGGCCCGGGTGGTGGGGGCGGCAATGCTGTGCTGCCAAATGCGGCCGTCGTGGTTATTGTCGCGGTAGAAAGAGTCCCCATCTTCCTGAATGTAGACGTAATTCTCGGTCACGCAGATGTTATCGGGGTTCACGAGGTAATTGCCAGGGTCAGTGCCGCCGTCCACGGCCACGCGGAGCTTGCCCCTCAGCGGGTCGGCGTCGTTCAGCACCAGGCGATACACGCGGCCCCACATAGTTTTGCCGGTGTTGGGTTTTATTTTGTCATCGCTCACGCCGGTGGCGGTGAAATAGATTTCGCGGCCCCGGGCCCCGCCGCCCTTGCGGTAGTCCACGTCTTCAACGCGGGCCAGCTGCAGGGCGTTCAGGGTGACGGACTGGGCGGCAATCTGGGCTCCGGTCAGGCTTTTGGCGCCGGGCACTTCCATGAATTCCACGTCGTAGTCGGTGCCGGCAGTCATGTCGGTTTCCACGGGGTTGCCGTTGGTGCGGCGCAGCAGGTAGAGCTTGCCGTTGTCGAGGTCGCCGGGGGTATTCGAGATATAGGCCAGCACCTGGCCATTGCCGTCGTCTTCGCCGATGATGATGACCGTCTTGCCGGGGTAGGCGTCCTTGGGCAGGGGCACGGCGTTTTCCATGCTCGCCTTGCCCAGGGCGGGCTTGCGGCGGGCGGTGCTCGACTTATCAGCCGCGCCGATGGGGTCGATGGCGTGCACCATGCTTTCGGCGCCGCTTTCGCCGGCCGTCAGGAAGACGGGGGCCGGGAAGCCGTGCTCTTCCGGCGTGGCCAGCGTGGCAGAGCACAGGCGCGTGAGGCCACCGTTGTAGTCCACGAGGTACTCGCCCTTCACCGGCTTGAAGGTTTTGTCGAGGTACACCCGCGACACCGACTGCTGGATTTCGTGGTTATTAATCAGGATAAAGCCCTCGCCGGTGGGGTTCTTGAGCAGGCCCGCGCCATCGGGCTGCGCCCCGAAGCGGAAGGCCGGCGACTCGCTCAACACGTCCTCCGAGCCAATGAGCGGCAAAATCTGCAGGGACTCAAAGCCGGGCATGGTTTTCACCAGCGAAGGCGTAACCGAGTGGGCTTTCAGCTCGACGCTCGAACCGGGCGTGGCGGGGCCGTCGCTGTCGTTGCAACCCGTGAGCGCGGCGGTGAGCGCCAGGCCACTCAAAAGGAGACGCGAAGAAGTATTAATGTACATCATCAGAATTTTGCTGAGGTAAAACCGTGGTGCAAAAGTCCAAAGAGCGTGTTATGGCTGGGTTAGCAAGGAGTTAAGTTACGGTCACAGAATCGTGACCGGAGTGTGTTGCAGTGGGTGTAGTAGCGTGGACTTTTAGTCCGCGTTCGGGTGGAATCGTGACCAACTGGATTGTGAATACCCAGGGCGCGGACTAAAAGTCCACGCTACGCACACTATAGCAGCATGTCCCGGCAGCTCATGAATTTCTCAATCAGCTGCTCGGGGTGCTGTTCGTTGAACTCCCCGAAACCCAGCACAAAAGCAGGAGGGGGCTGCAGGAAATGGGTGGCTTCTTTCACCGCTTCCAGGTACCAGCTCAGGCGTTCCCGGTCGTCGCCGGCCGCGGCAATTTCGGCGTCCCAGCGCAGCGCTCCGGGGTCTTTGCGCACCAAAAAGGGAATGACGAACGGGATGTAGCGGCTGAAAACCGGGTTTTCGGCGTTGGTCAGGCGCGTGTCGGGCCACACGTGGTACGCGGCAAACGAAGCCGGTGGCGCCACCAGAAACGGCGTTTTCTCCAGCGTCATTTCCCCAAACATTTCGATGCGGTTGGGCTGGGCATAGAACTGCGCGTAGGCCGTGTACCACACCGTAATGCCGGCCGGGCTCACCAATTGGTAGGGGTGGAAGGAACTGGTGATGCCCAGCCCGCCGTGGTTGCCAATGACGAGCTTGTACAGTTCGCCAAACTTAGCAAATGCAGAGGATTGCTGGTAGGGGTTGTTGGTGAAACCGTAGAGATAGAAGCTGGCGAAATCGTTGAGCGAGGGTCCGGCGAGGCCGGCGGTAGGAGGGGTGTCGGGCACGGGAAGCAGCTTTAGGAGCAGGGGAAATACATGAGGCAGGAAGTGTTTCAGTACGCAAACCTATTTCGGTTGGGTTGAAAAACCGGTGCTGCGCTGCCTCCGTGCTACATTCGGCCTCTGGTTTTTTCCCTGTTGCGCTGCTCATGCTCCTCACCATTTCCACCACCTACCAGCCCGCCACCGACCTCGGCTACCTGCTGCACAAGAACCCCGCGCGCCTCCAAAGCCTCGAAGTAGCTGGCGGCCAGGCCCACGTGTTCTACCCCGAAGCCACGGCCGAGCGCTGCACTGCCGCCCTGCTGCTCGACCTCGACCCCGTGGGCCTGGTGCGCGGCCGGGGCGGCGCGTCCGGCGAAGGTTTCGCCCTGGAGCAGTACGTGAACGACCGCCCCTACGTGGCCTCGTCCTTCCTGAGCGCAGCCTTGAGCAAAGCCTTCGGCACGGCCATGAACGGCACCTGCAAAGACAAGCCCGACCTGCCCGCCCAGGCCCTGCCGCTGGCCGTGAAAGTGGCCGTCGTCTCCGCGCCTGGCCCCGACTGGCCGCGCCGCCTCTTCGAGCCGCTGGGCTACGAGGTAGAAATCGAAACCACTCCGCTCGACCCCACCGTGCCAGAGTGGGGCGACAGCCGCTACTACACCCTGCACCTGCGCCACGAAGGCCTGCGCCTGCAGGACGTGCTGACGCACCTTTACGTGCTGCTCCCGGTGCTCGACAACGACAAGCACTACTACATCGGCGAAAACGAAGCCGAAAAGCTCCTGCATTGCGGCGGCGACTGGCTGCCCCAACACCCGGAGCGCGGCTTCATCACGCGCCGGTATCTGCGGTACTTGGCGGCGTATGTGAACCCGACGCTGGAGCGGCTGATGGAGGGGAATGAACTCAGCGAACCGGCCGGCGAAACCTCACCCCCTGACCCCCTCTCCCGTGGAGAAGGGGCACCGGTTTTGTCCGATGCGGAATCGTCAGGCTCCCCCTCTCCGCGGGAGAGGGGGCCGGGGGGTGAGGTGAACGGGGAGGGCGACCCCAAACTTTCCCTGCACGACCAGCGCCTGCAGCAAGTAGCCCACGAAATCTACCAGCTAGCTCCAAAGCGCGTGCTCGACCTCGGCTGCGGCGAAGGCAAGCTGCTGCGCCTGCTCCTGCGCCAGCCCAAGATTGAGTACATTCTCGGCATGGACGTGTCGCACCAGGCCCTGTCCCGCGCCGCCCAACGCCTGCACCTCGACGAGATGCCCCCGCGCCAGCGCACCCGCATCGACCTCATCCAAGGCTCGCTGCTCTACCGCGACGAGCGCCTCGCCGGCTTCGACGCGGCGGCCCTGGTCGAAGTCATCGAGCACCTCGACGAGAACCGCCTTGCCGCCCTCGAAGCCGTGGTGTTTGGCCAGGCCCGCCCGGCGCACGTCTTCGTCACCACCCCCAACGCCGATTACAACCAACTCTTTGAAAAGCTAAACGCCGGCGAATTCCGCCACGACGACCACCGCTTCGAATGGTCCCGCGCCGAGTTCGCAGCCTGGGCCACCGCCTTGGCGGAGCGGCATGGGTATCAGGTGCGGCTGGTGGGGATGGGGGAGGAGGTGGAAGGCGTGGGTGCGCCTTCGCAAATGGCGGTATTTAATCTAGACCAGTCGTAGTCTTCTGCGAGAAACCGTCTTCGTCTACTGCGGGTATGACGTTGACCAGTTTTTCAAATGGCAGTTTCTCTGCAAAACCAGAAACATCCCCATCGAATTTGATTGAGTTGAACAGCTTTTGTAAGCTGCTTGCATCGTCTGGGTGAATTATTTTGCCAGCGTTAGAATCACTGACATAACTTCCAAAATGCGTTTGGAATGTCTTTGCTGAAATAAGACCAGATTCTTCTACTTCCTTAAAAAACTTCTTGTATTTCTTGACTAACAGATAATAGTCTACCTGAGGCACAAGCAAAGGCAAACCCTCGGGCCATACTGATAGGGTAATAATGCGCTTGTCAGCAACAGTTTGAAGGACCATGACCTTGGGCACAAAGTACTCTTCGCCTAATTCGTCTTGAACCTTCCTCTTATTGAAATTGTGTTTCCAAACCGCGTTCGAGGCCTGAGGCGGATAATAATTGAGCTCTAATTCCTCGTAAAAATGCGCAGAATGTCTTGCGTTAATTTCCGACCAATTTCTGTATAACTCGCCTTCTTCAGGTTGCGTTGGAGACTCTTCATCAGTTGTAGACTGAGGATTTACAACGTAGATGTTGAAGTCGCTAATTAATTGGTCAACAAATAAAAATGCTTCTTGACCAAAGAAATCTGGACGTAAAAAATTCAGGTTGAAACTGAACCGAGTGTAATCATAATCTGAAACTGTTTCTAGCTCAATCACCTCCGGGTCAGTTTCAGGTTCGTTCAAATCAAATGAGAAGTAGACCTCTGTGTCATCATTCTCATAAAACCACTGATTCCCTTGCTCGTTGGGAGGACAAAGATTATTTGTTAAGTAATCACTAATGTCACTTTCAGAAATTTGCTGATTCTGACGCTTGTAGAAGTAGAGGTCGTAGCTCATTTACTGCTTGATTTCTAAAAATGTCTTTTGTCGCTGTTGTTGTCACCATTTATGCCCCAAGATACCCTCAAGGTTCCCGAACTCTCCCTTATCATCCTCATTGGCAGCACGGGCGCGGGCAAGTCCACGTTTGCGCGGCGCTTGTTCAAGCCCACGGAAATCGTATCGTCGGATGCCTGCCGGGGCTTGGTGGCCGACGATGAAAACGACCAATCGGCCAGCCAGGACGCGTTTGAGCTGCTGCACTACCTGGTGGCCAAGCGCCTGAAGCGCGGGCTGCTCACCGTGGTCGATGCCACCAACGTGCAGGAGGAGGCCCGCAAGCCCCTGGTGGCCCTGGCCCGGCAGTACCACGTGCTGCCCGTGGCCATCGTACTCGACGTGCCCGATGCCGTGGCCTACGAGCGCAACGCCCTGCGCCCCGAGCGGCGCGGCATGGGCCCGCACGTGGTGGCCCGGCACCGCCAGCTGCTGCGCAAAAGCCTGCGCAACCTCAAGCAGGAGGGATTTCGGCACGTCCACGTGCTGCGCGGCGTGGCGGAAGTCGACGCCATCCAGGGCATCGTCCGCGACCGGCTCTACAACAATCGCAAAGAGGAAACCGGCCCCTTCGACATCATCGGCGACGTGCACGGCTGCTACGAGGAGCTGCGCGCGCTGCTGGAGAAACTAGGGTATCAGATTACGGAGGAGCCGATGGTGGACGTGCGGGATTTGGGCGTGCGGGTGGTAGCGCCGCTGGCCGTTCTAGAGGGCGCCTCACCCCCCGACCCCCTCTCCGAAGGGAGAGGGGGCACCGGTCTTGCTCCTGAAGATTTAGCTCCTGCTGAAAATCGTCTGGCTCCCCCTCTCCCTTCGGAGAGGGGGCCGGGGGGTGAGGCGCCCTCTAGAACGACCCGCAAAGCCATCTTCCTCGGCGACTTGGTCGACCGCGGCCCCGCCTCGCCGCAAGTCCTGCGCCTCGTGATGAGCATGGTGCGCGACGGCACTGCCCTGTGCGTGCCCGGCAACCACGACATCAAGCTCCTGCGCCACCTCAACGGCAAGAAAGTCACCGTCAACCACGGCCTGGCCGAAACCCTGGCTCAGCTCGAACCCGAGCCCGAAGCCTTCAAAAGCGAAGTGCGGCGCTTTCTCGACGGCCTGGTGAGCCACTACGTGCTCGACGGCGGCAAGCTGGTGGTGGCTCACGCCGGCCTCACCGAGGAGATGCAGGGGCGCGGCTCGGGCGCCGTGCGGGCCTTCGCGCTGTTTGGCGAAAGCACCGGCGAGATTGACGAATTCGGCCTGCCCGTGCGCTACGAATGGGCCCGCGAGTACCGGGGTCGCGCGCTGGTTGCCTTTGGCCACACGCCCGTGCCCGATGCCGAATGGCTCAACAACACCATCGACCTCGACACCGGCTGCGTGTTTGGCGGCCGCCTCACCGCCCTGCGCTACCCCGAGCGCGAGCTCGTGGCCGTGCCCGCCGCGCAGGTCTACTGTGAGCCGGCCAGGCCGCTTAACTACCGCAGCCGTAGCGCGGACTTTCCAGTACGCGACCC